>JAYUAG010000237.1:0-1974 GCA_043741475.1 Thermoflexaceae bacterium
CAGGCCACCGGCGATGGCGGAGGCGGCCGCCGTCAGCGGGATGATCCAGCTGCGCCTCGGCCGTGACGGCGGCTGGCTTTCCGGAGGCACTGCCAGGGCGGGCTCAGCTGCCCCGCGCACAGCCCAATCCAGTCCATCCACGGCCCGCCGGCCAGTCTCGCGCGGTTCGTCACTCATCCCCGGCGCCGCCGCGGTCCGTATCGCGCCCGTGTGGGTGCGCGGCGCGCACGGGCTGCCCGCGGCGCGGCGTCAGGCGAATCGCGCCGTTCGAGCGCCCTTCACCACCGCCGGCCCCAGCGCTTGCGTCCGCGTGCGCTACCGGCCCCCGCCACGGGACCTCACAGGGCGCCGGCTGAGTGCCGTCCACGGCCTTGCGGTGGCGTGCCCGGCGGCGGCCTCGTATACTCGGCGTGGCTGAGGCGCCCTGTGCCTCAGTTGTTTTTTTCTCCAGCACCATGGCACCTAGGGTACGACATGTCCGAGAAACCGGTACCGCTCACGCGTGAAGGAAAGGTTCGGCTCGAAGCCGAGCTTGAAGGTCTCCGCGCTCAGCGCCGCCTCGTCGCCCTGCGCCTCCATAACGCCCAGGAGCAGGGCACCAGCCAGAACGACGCCGAATACGACGACGCGAAGCTCGAACAGGGAATGGTCGAAGGCCGCGTCCTCGAAATCGAGGATATCCTCCGCCGCGCCACCATCATCGTCTCGCCGCAGAAGTCGGGCCGCGTGAGCCTCGGTTCCTCGATCGTGGTCGAACAAAACGGCAAGAAGAGCAACTACCAGATCGTCGGCGCACCCGAAGCCAACCCCACGCAGGGCAAAATCTCCAACGAGTCTCCGGTGGGCGCCGCCCTCCTTGGCCGCACCGTCGGCGAAACCGTCGATGTGCACGTGCCAAAGGGCGTCATCAAGGTGAAGGTTCTCAAGATCGACTGACCCGCCAGCGGTTCGGCGCGGAGGGCCGCATCGTACGAACCCCTCTCCGGGAGTGACAGATCACGATGGACGAACTCAGGGCCCAGCGCATGGCCAAGCTTGAAGAGCTGCGCTCTCTCGGCATCGACCCCTTCCCGCACCGCACCGTCCGCAGCCACACTACCACCGAGGCGACGGCGCTCGTTGAGGCCATCCCCGAAGGCCTCAGCGAAGCCGAAGGCACGACCGTGGATATCGCCGGCCGCCTCGTTGGCCGCCGCGACCAGGGCAAGGTCACCTTCCTCGATGTGGTCGATGGCTCGGGCCGCATGCAGGTGCTATGCCGCGTGAATCAGTTGGGCCAGGAGGCGTACGATCGACTCCCCTTGCTCGACCTCGGCGATTTCATCGGCGTCCGCGGCACACCCATGCGCACCCGCACGGGCCAGCCGACGATCGGCGCCACGGGGTTGACGATGCTCGCGAAGTCCCTCCAAGCGCCGCCGGAGAAGTTCCACGGCCTTGCCGACGCGGAGATCCGCCAGCGCCGCCGCTACCTGGACCTGATGGCGAACGAAGAGACGCGGCGCACCTTCACCATCCGCTCGCGCGCTATCGCCAGCATCCGCCGCTTCCTCGATGGCCGCGGCTTCCTCGAAGTGGAAACGCCGATCCTTCATGAAAGCGAGAGCGGCGCCGCCGCCCGGCCCTTCACCACCCACTTCAACGCCCTCGACGAAGACCGCGTCCTCCGCATCAGCCTCGAACTTCATCTCAAGCGGCTGATCGTCGGCGGCTTCGAACGCGTTTACGAGATCGGCCGCAACTTCCGCAACGAAGGCATGAGCTTCAAGCACAACCCCGAGTTCACGATGATGGAGACCTACGAGGCCTACGCCGACTACAACGACGTCGCCGTGATGGTCGAAACGATGGTCAGCCAGGTGGCGTTGGAAGTGCTCGGAACGACGAAGATCGTCTTTCGCGAACAGGAGATCGACCTCGCGCCGCCCTGGCAGCGGCTCACCTTCGTGGGCGCGCTCAAGGACTTCGGCGGCC
>JAYUAG010000238.1:0-11181 GCA_043741475.1 Thermoflexaceae bacterium
AGGATGATCGTCAGGGTCCAGGTAACGAGGAAGGCCAGCGGTGGCCCGATGATCGGCGCGACGACGCCGAACGCGAGGAAGAACACGAGGACGGCGGCGAGCGTCGCGCCCACTGTCCCGAGGAGGATGAGCGCAGTGGCGCCGCCGGCACGCAGGTCTCCGTAGCTTGCCCCGCTTCGGCCGAGCTGTGAGAACGCCAGCGCGACGACACTGACGGCGTAGAACGCTGCCGCCGCCCGCGCCACCTGCCCCGAGCGGTCCGAGTAGACGGAGAGCAGCACGACCACCGTGACGATGCCGAATGGCAGTGCGATCTGTCGCGGGAACGTCTCGAGGTCCACGTCCTCTGAGGCGCGGTAGGACGAACGCGCCCAGAGCGCGATGACGAGCAGCGCGCCGATGACGACCGGGCCGCGTCCGCGGAGCGCATCCGCCGGGCTGGCGAGGAAGCCGGCCACCCAGGAGAGGTCCCAAAGCTCGAAGTCGTGGGCGAAATGGACCCGCAGCACGCCGTAGAGGGCCACGTACGCCGCGACACCGATCATGACGCGGGCCGGAGTGCCGTGCAGACCCCACCAGTCCATCGCTCGCGGCAGCCCGAACGCGACCAACGCGATGGCGATGAAGGCGAGCGCCGGGATCGCCTTCGCAACGTCGTCGCGATAGCCGGCCGCGAGCCACTCAGCGATCACGTAGACGGCGAGTGCCTCGCTCACGAGCCCGAGGACGACTGCCGCTTTCCCGATCATCTCGTCGCACTCCAGCGGGCAGAGGCCGTGGCCGCCAGTTGCACCGGGATGACATCGGGGAGCACACCGAGGGCACGCTCCGAGGTGGCGAGCACGAAGACCCGGTGACCCTGCTCGTGCAGCCGAAGGAGCACGCCCGCCAATGGCTCCGGGACGAGCGACGCGATAACGACGATCGTTGAGCCCGCCGGTAGCCGGTGAGCTTCGCGGAGCATGGTTGTCGCGAGGTCGCCCATCGTCAGCGGCTGAATCACCGCCAGCGCCTCCAGGATGCGCGTAAGCTGGTCGCGGGCGCGCCCGGGCGGGAGCCGGATCGGCCGGTCCGCATCAGGAAACGAGCCATTCGCGAGCAGACCGACCGCGTACCGCGCGCCCGCCGCCCAGACCGCGATCGAGGCGGCGGTGGAGATCATCCGCTCAAGCTCTTCCGCCAGGTAGCCCTCCCAGGCGTGTTCCAGCGTATCGATGTTCAAGCAGATGTAGAGTTGGCGGGTCGCGGAGGGCTCGTAGATGCGCGACGTCAGCTCGCCCGATCGCGCGGTCGCCTTCCAGTCGATGCGGCGCAGAGGGTCGCCGGGGCGGTATTCGCGCAACCCTGCGAATCGCAAGGGATCTTCGAAGACGGGGCTGCCACCGCGCCGTTCGCCAAAGGGCCGATCAGACGGCAACCCGAGGTCTTCGAGCGGCGTGACCCGCGGGTAGATCGTCAGGCGTTCCTCGCGCGGGTAGCCATGTTCTGCGGGGAAGAGCCCGAACAGGTCCGAGGACTTGAGCGCGGTCGGGCCTACCTGGAAGTAGCCGCGTTGTGGCGAACTCACGCGGAAGCGCCAGCGCCGCTTTTCGTACCAGCCCATCGAGCCCTTGCGGTGGAGCCAGCTCAGCCCCGGCACCACGGCGGACGCGAGGGTCTCGCCGTCGACCTGCACCTGATCCGACAGCGCGATCCGCCATTCGTACCAGGGCAACGGCAACAGCTTGCGATTCTCCAGCTCCACCGTGAGGTCTATAGCCTCGTCGATGAAGGCGCGGTGCTCGGAGAGCGTTTGGGTCAGGGTCGTACGGGTGAACAGCTCCCGCCGCCAGTAGCGCCCGATCCCACCGATGAGGATCACCACGAAGCCCACCGCGCTGATCACTGGCTGTGAGGCGGCAAATCCGACGAGGATCAGCGCCCCACCGACCAATAGCCATGCATCGCGGAAGGGCACGGCTACCCCTCGACCGGAACAGGCACGCGGCGAATCACATCCGCCAGCAGCTCCGACGTGTCGCGGCCCCGCAGGCGTGACTGAGTCGAGAGGATCAGGCGGTGGGGAAGGACGTGGGGCGCCATCGCCTTCACGTCGTCTGGCAGCACGAAGTCCCGGCCGTTGATGGCGGCGTGGGCGCGCGCCGTGCGGAACAGCGCAAGGCTCGCCCGTGGGCTCGCGCCCAGTTCGAACGACACCTCTTCGCGCGTCGCCCGTGTGATGCGCACACAATAGCGCCGCACCGCGGGGTCGACATGCAGGCGGCCGAGTGCCGCCGTCAGCCGCACCAGTTCTGCCGCCTCAACCACGGGCTCCAGGTCGTCCAGCGGGCTGCGCTGCTCGAAGCGTGAGAGGATGTCGTCCTCGCCGTCCTCGTCCGGGTAACCGAGCCGCAGCCGGATCAGGAAGCGGTCCAGCTGCGCCTCCGGCAGCGGGAATGTCCCCTCCAGCTCAACCGGGTTCTGGGTCGCGAGCACGAGGAACGGTCGCGGCAGCTGCACGGTTACGCCTTCGACCGTGAGCTGGCGTTCCTCCATCGCCTCCAGGAGCGCCGCCTGGGTGCGCGGCGTCGCCCGGTTAATTTCGTCCGCGAGCACAACCTGCGAGACAAGCGGCCCCTCGCGGAAGACGAACTCGCCCAGCTTCTGGTTGTAGTAGTTGATCCCGGTAACGTCCGCCGGCATCAGGTCGGGCGTGAACTGGATGCGCCGGAAGGAGCAGCCCAGCGACTTCGCGATCGACCGCGCCAGCGTCGTTTTACCGGTGCCGGGGACGTCATCGAGGAGGATGTGGCCCTCACAGAGAATCGCCACGAGCGCCAGCCGCACGACCTCGGGCTTACCGACGATCACGCGCTCCACGCTGGCCTGCAGGCGGTCGGCCGTCTCGCGAATCAGGGAGACATCGGCCGCGGAGAGGCGGCCAGCGGGAGCGATCGTGTCGGTGGGCATCCGGGCATCCTACGCGGGCGTCGGGACTGCGGCGATCGGCGGGATGACGCAGCCCCCGTACACTCCGAACGATGGCCACCGTCCGGCGGATTGCCCTGGGCTACAACAACGTCTACCTCGTCCAGGACGACGGTGAGGCTGTCTTTGTCGATACCGGCCCGGACTATCTCGGCGCCTGGGACGCCCTGACCGGGGCAAGCGAGGGAGTGAGAGCCTCTCTCGTAGTCGCCACCCACGGCCATTCCGACCATGCGGGCCTCGGCGCCCGCTGGCAGGCCGGTGGCGTCCCCGTAGGGCTGGGCGTGGAGGACCTCCACTTCACGACCACGGCGCCCCTCGCCGCACACGATGAACTCGCCCGAATGGCCGAGTTCGTACGCGGCTGCGGCGCCCCGCCCGACGCGGAGGCAGAAGCGCTCGCCGGCCTGCACCGCCGCCACGCGCAGGGGCAGACGCTCGACCGTGATTACCCGCCCGCCGGCTCGCGCTCGCACTGGCCCACTGGCCTCCGCTACCAACCCTTCACACCCGCGCGCCTCCTCCGTGACGGGGATAGCGTCGGCGCCGGCCTGCGCGTGGTCGCCTGTCCCGGCCACACCCCGGGGAACCTCGTGCTCGTCCACCAGGCAGAAGGCTGGCTCTTCTCCGGCGATCAGCTCCTCGCTGAGATCACTTCAACACCGGCCATCCAGGTGGACCCGCGCGCCACGAACGGCTGGCGCTTCCACAGCCTGCCCGCGTTCGTGCGGTCGATGGAGCGGGTCGCGACCGGCAACTACTCGCGCTGTTTCCCCGGCCACGGGGAACCGTTCGACAACGTTGGGGAGATCATCGCGGTAAACCTCGACCAGGTCGCGCAGCGGAGCGAACGCGTCCTTGCGGCACTGCGTGCGGACGGCCCCGCCACCCTCTACGGCCTCTGTGAGCGGCTCTACCCGCGCGCGCTGCGCCGCCGCTTCTGGCAGATCATACCGACGGTGCTGGGCCACCTCGACCTCTTGGAGGAAAGCGGCGCCGTCCTGGGGAGCGCTGGCCAATACCGGGTGTCCGGTTAGCCTCCAGCCGCGCGAAAAGCGCCCGGCGCGTTGTCGCCTCCCGCACCGGTGACTACACTGTGACCACAGGAGTGAAAGCGTGGAACGAGTCGGTGTCCGGGAACTGAAGGCGCACGCCACCCAGATCCTCCGCGAGGTCAGGGAACATCAGGCGACGTACGTCGTCACGGTCAATGGCGAACCGGTGGCGCCGGTGGCTGAGGAGGACCTCCGTGCCGAGCGGCGAGAGGCTGGACGCCTCTGGCTGGCGGAGGCCGATGCCATCGCTGAGGAACTGGCGAAGTATCCCCGACTCATGTCCGTGGCAGACGCGATTGCCGAAGAACGCGGCTGATGCCGGTACCCGACGCCAGCCTGCTGAGTGCCAGGCTCATCGGACGCGACGCATTCCACGGTCTGGCGACGGCGTGGTTGAGAGCTGCGATTGAAGAGGGCGTCTGGCTGGTGGCGCCCGCGATCGTGCTTCCTGAGGTGTCGGGTGCGGTCAGGCGCATCCTCGGCGCGACGTCGAACGCTGCCTGGTGGGAGCAGTTGCTCGGTCGCGCCGTACTCGGTACGTCCGGTGACGATCGCCCTGGCCTCGGATGCGGCCCGCATCGCGTCCTCACTTGGCATCAAGGGTTGCGATGCGATCTACGTGGCGCTCGCCGCTGAACTGAACGAGCCGCTCATGACGTTCGATAACGAACAGCTGACACGAGCCGCCGGGTTGATGGAGGTCATTCGCCCGGGCCTGAGCGCTTAACGGAACAGGTCACGCTCACTGTCCCGAATGACCAGCCGCATCGTCGCCTCGTCGTCCCGCTCCCAGGGATGACCGCGAATGACGGCTACGGGTACGCGGCTGATGTTGCCCTTCACCAGCTCTGCCGCTCCCGCCAATTCGTCCGCCGTACAGAGTACCTGGACCCGGAACTCGTGGCCGTGCGGGTCCACCTGCCCGATGTAGCTGGTCACCGGGTTCATCCCGGAAATGCCGATGGCAATGTCCGTCTGGCCTTCGCGCCACGGCCGCCCGAAGGTGTCCGACACGATGACCGCCACATCCAGTCCTGCGGCCCGAAAACTCCTGCGCATCCCGGCCGCGCTGCCGTCGGGGTCGAGGGGCAACAGCACTGCCAGCCCGTGTCCGCCCGAACTGGACTGGTCCACGCCGCTGTTCGCGCAGACGAACCCGTGGTGCGTCTCGGTGATCAGCACTGGCCCGAGCTGCCGCACCACACGCCGAGACTCCCGCAACACGATCTCGATGATCGCCGGCTCCTTCTCCCACTTCTCCGCATAGGCTCGGGCGAACGCCGAAACCTCGATCGCCGCGAGTTCGACCACCCGTCCCTCGGCTTTCGACACGATCTTGGACGTAACGACAACGACGTCGCCATCGGCGAGGGGCGTCCCGGCCTCGCGCGCGGCGGCGATGATCATCGCCGGGATATCGGCGCCCTTCACGATTTCGGGCAGCCCCGTCACCGGAAAAATCTGGAGACCTGCCATGCTGATGCCTTTCAATGAACTTGAGAACGCCAGTTCACTATTCGCCGTGCTCCCCTTCTCCCGCGAAGTCGGGAGAAGGGGCTGGGGGATGAGGGCCGAGCGCCTCCTGGGCGCTCGAAAGAAAGGTGAGGGTGGCCGCGGCCGCGCCCTCCGGGTCGTGCTGCCAGAAGCTGTGGCTGGCGCCGGGCAGCCAGCGTAACTCGGCGCGCGGCAGCTGCTCCTTCAGTGTCCGGGCGTTGTCGGGCGGGACGAGCCGGTCTTCTGTCCCATGGACCAGGAGGATTGGCCAGCGCGCGGCGTTGAGCGCGTGGTTGATCGCGTCGCTCGGGCTGGTCGCCGCGCCCGTTGCCTTCATCTGGAAGAAGAAGGTTCGCCCCGGAGTCCGTTCGCTCTCCGCAAGTTCGAAGTCCGCGAGGAGCTTCGCTTCGTGGGTCTCCGTGAAAGCGTGAGGGTGGACGACCGCCCACGAACGCTTCTCCGACTCCACACGCGGCCGCTCCGGGTCCCACATGATCCCCAGCTTCATGTCGTCCGGCGTCGCGGGAATGCCGTTAGGCGGACACAGCAGGCTCAGCGAACGCAGCTTTTCCGGATGCGTGGCCGCGTAGTGGCGCACGATCACGGATCCGAGCGAGCAGCCCAGCAAATGGAACGTCTCCAGCCCCAGCGCTGTTGCGACGCAGTCGACATCCGCCACCATGTCTACCATCGTCCACGGCTCCGCTGGCCAATCGCTATGGCCCACGCCGCGGTTGTCCAGCGTCACGATGCGGTAGCGTTCGGTCAGCCGCCGGGGGAACTCGGCCCACCAGCGGCGGCTGTTCGCGCCGATGCCGTAGACCATCAGCAGCGGTGGCCCATCGCCCGCCGTGTCGTACCAGATGTTGCACTCGCCGTTACGCGCAATCGCCAACTGGTTTCGCTCCCTGGCTAAAGGCCCACGATGCGGATGCTCGATTGGGTCTTGTGCTTGCGGTTGAGGTTGATGAGCAGGGACGTCAGCATCTCCACGTAGCGGCTCTGCGAAGGACCGCCGGCGTCGATTCCACGCACGCCCTTGATCTGGTTCGCCAGGCCGATCACCGTCGCTTTCGCTTCGGCATCGCGACCACAGACGAGCACGTCCGCCTCGATCGGGTGGTCCAGGCGCTGCAGCTCCTCCGCGCTCATGTTCTGGAACGCGGAGACGATGCGCGCGTCTGCCAGCTGAGCCATGGACTCCTGGAGGGCGCTATTGCCGGGTACGTTCAGCGCGACCGCGCCCACCCCCTGCTGGAATTCCAGCGGAGCGACCACATTGCAGACGATTTTGCCGTCGAGCGCGCGACCGAGTGCTTCGAGCGTCGCCTGCTGGCCGGAATAGGGAAACGTCAGAAAAACAACATCGGCGTCAGGCACCACGTCCGCATTCGCGCCGCCACTTGCGCGAGCCCCGGGGACTGCATCGCGCACCTTCGCCGCGCCCTCTTCCCCGCGCTCCGTCGACCGCGAGCCGATCGCGACCTCATGACCGGCTGCGGCCATGCGCATGGCGATGCCGAGACCTTCAGGGCCAGTGCCCCCGACGAACGCAAGCTTCATCTATCGATCCACCGGATGTGTACAACTCCCCCGGGCGCCGGACCCGGCGGGCGGCCAATCCTAGCACGGCCAACCGGCCAGTCGCTCTGTCGGGCCGGCGCTGGTCAGCGAACCCCGAGTAGCCGTATCTACACGAGGAAGCCCGGCCATGTGCGTGTTAAGCGCGCTTACCGCCCACCCGGCCGTCTCTGCTATACTCGGTTCCGGGTGCGTCCCGCCACCCCACGGAGTGATTCATTGTACTCGCGCTGGCTACGGAACAGTTTCATCTACCTCCTGATCCTCGTAGCAGTGATCGCGGTCGTGTTTGCCTTCTTCTCCGGCGGCAACAGCAAAGACAAGATCGCCTTCGGACAGGTGATCGAGGATGCCAAGGCCGGCAAGGTCGAACAGATCGAGGTCGATGGCCGCAAGGTGACGGCTACCTACTACGGTAAGGATAAGAACAACAAGGCGATCGTTCAGGAAGCGAAGATCGGTTCACGCACCGATGTTGACACGCTCCTTACGGCCGCCGACGTGCCCCTCACCAAACAGGGCGAGGGCAGGGCAGGGGTAGACCTCAAGTTCAAGGAAAGCGGCGGCTTCGGCCCCTGGCTTAGCCTCCTCCTCAACCTCCTCCCCTTCCTCCTCTTCGGTCTCTTCCTGCTCCTTATCATGCGCCAGGCGCAGGGCTCCAACAGCCAGGCAATGAGCTTCGGCAAGAGCCGAGCGCGACTCTTCACGGGCAGCAAGGTGACCGTCTCGTTCGGCGACGTCGCCGGCGTTGATGAGGCGAAGGAAGAGCTCGCCGAGGTTGTGGAATTCCTCAAGTATCCGGAAAAGTTCGCCGCCCTCGGCGCTCGCATCCCCAAGGGCGTCCTCCTCGTCGGCCCTCCCGGAACCGGTAAGACGCTGCTTTCCCGCGCTGTCGCGGGCGAAGCGGGAGTGCCCTTCTTCAGCATTTCGGGCTCCGAGTTCGTCGAAATGTTCGTCGGCGTCGGTGCCAGCCGCGTCCGCGACCTCTTCGACCAGGCGAAGAAGAACGCCCCCTGCATCGTCTTCGTCGACGAAATCGACGCCGTCGGACGCCAACGCGGCGCCGGCCTCGGCGGCTCCCACGACGAACGCGAACAGACCCTCAACCAGATCCTCGTGGAGATGGACGGTTTCGATACAGGCACGAACGTGATCGTGCTCGCCGCCACCAACCGCCCTGACATCCTTGACCCGGCCCTCCTTCGTCCCGGCCGCTTCGACCGCAAAGTCATCCTCGACGCCCCGGACGTGAAGGGACGCGAGGCCATCCTGAACGTCCACACGAAGGGCAAGCCGATCGCTGAAGACGTGAAGATCCCCGTGGTCGCCAAGTCTACGCCCGGCTTCAGCGGCGCCGACCTTGCGAACCTGGTCAACGAAGCGGCGATCCTGGCGGCCCGCCGCAACAAGAAGATCATCGGCATGAGTGAGTTCACCGAGGCGGTGGACCGCGTCAGCATGGGCCCCGAGCGCAAGAGCCGCGTGATGAGCGAGCGCGAGAAGAAGCTCACGGCCTACCACGAAGGAGGCCACACCATCTGCGCCTTCTTCCTGAAAGACCACGACCCGGTTCAGAAGGTGACGGTCGTCTCCCGTGGCATGGCCGGCGGCTACACGCGCTTCCTGCCGGAAGAGGAGACGCACTACCGCACACCGAGCCAGTTCAAGGCGCAGCTGTGCTCGGCCTTGGGCGGCCATGCGGCGGAAGAACTCGTCTTCCAGGAAGCCTCCACCGGCCCCTCGAACGACATCGAGCAGGTGACGCGCATCGCCCGCGCCATGGTCACGCGCTGGGGCATGAGTTCGCGGCTTGGGCCGCGGACCTTCGGCCGCAGCGAAGAACTCATCTTCCTTGGCCGTGAGATCTCGGAGACGCGGAACTACAGCGAAAAGATCGCCGAAGAGATCGACGACGAAGTGCGACGGCTTATCGAAGAGGCCCAGGAACGCGCGCGCGCCATACTGCGCGAACGCCGGCCACTCCTCGACAAGCTCGTGAGCGTCCTTATGGAAGTGGAAACGCTGGAGGGCGACGCCCTCACGCGGTTGCTGAGCAGCGACCCGAACGAGCCCTGGCCGCCGCCCGACCTGCAAAAGCGGGACGACCCGCCCGCGCCGAAAGCCATCGATGAGGCGCCGCGCCGCCCCGCCTACGAGCCTCGCCCCGGCGGCCTCGCCTGGGAAGGCGGCAACCAGGCGCGCATCGACGACGCGAAACCGTAGCCCTTGGGTCGCGCACGCATCGCCATCCGAACCGCGCGCGTCAGCAAGCGGGCTGCATCGACCAACCCCGGCGACTCGGGTCTTCGCATCCGTGTGACACAGCCTGCTCCGTAACCGTCGCCGATCGGACAGGGAACGCGCGCGGTCACCACTTACGGGAATCGCGCGCGTCAGCAAGCGGACGGCTTCCACCACCCCCGGCCGCTGGTATCCCGGCCTCCGTGCGGCACAGCCCGCCCGTCACCTCGGGGCTTCAGACCGGTGGCCATAACTCACGCCCGGGAACCGCGCGCGTCAGCAAGCGGATGTTCCACCAACCCCGGCCGCTCCTATCCCAGCCCCCGGGCCGCACGCCCCGCGCTGTCACCCTCGCGTTCGAATATCGTTGCACGATCAACAACCTCTATCTTGACCCAACCACCCTCCCCTCCCTAAACTGGGAGATCGTCCACAGGACTCCGGAGAACAAACAGTGGAAGCGATCGTACGCGCCGATGGGCGTCAGCTGCGCCTCATCGAGGGGCAGGAATTCGAAGTTGGCAGGGTAGCCGGCCAGCCCGGCGACATTGTCAGCTATGACGTCCTCATGCTCCTCGATGGCCTGGACGTCACCGTTGGCACGCCGACTGTCGACGGCGCTTCGCTCACAGCGAAGATCCGCATTCACGGCCAGGGCCGCAAGCTCCGGTTCATGAAATACAAGAACAAGGTGCGCTACCGTCGCATCCTTGGCCACCGCCAGGCCGTTAGCCGGCTCGTGGTGCAGTCGATCGCGAAAGGATAGACGCAATGGCCCACAAGAAAGGCGTCAGCAGCTCCAAGAACGGCCGCGATAGCCAGAGCCAGAGGCTCGGCGTGAAGCTCTTCGATGGCGAGGTCACAAAGCCAGGCGCGATCATCATCCGTCAGAACGGGACCCGCTTCCACCCCGGCAGCAACGTCGGACTTGGGCGTGATTACACGATCTTCGCCCTGATCGCCGGCAAAGTGAAGTTCGAGCCGTTCGCCAAAGGGCGGCGCAAAAAGGTCAGCGTCTACGCCGCGACGCCGGCCAGCTAACAGGAGACTCCGTTGAAGACAGGCATCCACCCCAAGTACGAGACCGCGACGATCAAGTGCGCCTGCGGCAACGTCGTCACGACACGGTCGACGCGCGCGGTCATGTCGCTCGATGTCTGCAACGTCTGCCATCCGTTTTTCACCGGTGAGCAGCGCATCATCGATACCGCCGGCCGCGTCGAGCGGTTCAACCGCCGTTACCAGCGCAGTGGCAGCTAGGCCCTCGCGCCCGCAGAATCGGAGGGGCGCCGACTGGCGCCCCTTCTGTTTTTCATGAGCAAGAATCCCGACGACAACCCCGGCAACCTCTACTACGGCGGCCAGGCCGTGATGGAGGGCGTGATGATTCGCGGCCCCCAGCACATGGCCGTCGCCGTGCGCAACCCTAAGGGCCAGATCGTCCGCCACGCCGAGCGACTGAGCAGCGTCTACACGGGCCCCCTCCGGCGGGTGCCGCTGCTGCGCGGCATGATCGTCCTCTGGGAGACGCTCGCCCTCGGCATGCGCGCGCTCTCCTACTCCTCTCGCGTCGCCCTCGAAGAAGACGATGCCGATGGCAAACCCGTGGAGTTCCCGGAACGAGTCTTCTGGGGCGCGATCGTGCTTGCTCTCGTCTTCATCGGCGGTATCTTCTTCGCGGGGCCGATCCTGCTCGCGAACCTCCTCGAACGCGCAGACATCCACCGCTTCTGGATCGTCACGATCGAGACGGTCATCCGCCTCGGCCTGTTCGTCGGCTACATCTGGGCGATCGGCCGCATCCCCGACATTCGACGCGTCTTCCAGTACCACGGCGCCGAAC
>JAYUAG010000239.1:0-4827 GCA_043741475.1 Thermoflexaceae bacterium
TGCGTGACCGTTACGGAGACGCAGCTCATTCGCAGTACAACGCCCTCATCCGGCGTCTGGTGAGCTTCGAACGGGCGGCCTCATGCGCGAGGTAGCGACGGCCGCCCGCGTGCGCGAGTTCATGCGCAGGCTTGGCCGCGCGGCGCCCCGCCCGCTCGCGATTTTCCTCACGGGCGGGGCTTCGGCGGCTGGAAGGTTGGCGCGAAACGACCGTGGACATCGACATGCGGCTCGAGCGCGAAGACGATGACGTATTGCGGACGATGGTGGCCCTGAAAACGACGATGGACTTGAACGTTGAGCTCGCCTCGCCGGCTGACTTCATCCCTGCGCTTCCGGGGTCACCAAAGATGCCCGGCTGCATGCTGTGCGTGGCCTGGTTTGCATTTGGCACTAGACCGCTCAGCCCAGCAGCGCCGCTACCCGGTCCAGGATCTCCTGGGCCACCTCGTACTTCGACATCTGCGCCATTGCCTCCACCCGTCCGTCGGCGTGGAAAAACGTCACTTCGTTCGTCTCCGTGCCAAAGCCGCTGCCCTCGCGCGTCACGTCGTTTGCGACAATAAAGTCGAGCCGCTTGCTCGCCAGTTTTTGAACGGCGTTGCTGGCGAGATTCTCCGTCTCCGCAGCGAAACCCACGCGCACGCGCGGCCCCGGCAGCGTCGCGATGATGTCCGGGTTCTTCACGAGCCGCACCGTCATCACGTCTTCGCCGGGCGCCTTCTTGATCTTCTGGTCCGCCGCTGTCTCCGGCCGAAAGTCGGCCGGCGCGGCTGCCATCACGATCGCGTCCGCCGTTGCCGTCGCCGACTCCAGCGCACCGAGCATCTGGGCGACCGTCGTCACCGCGATGCGTTCGACGCCCGCGGGCGGCTCTAACGCCACCGGACCGCTTACTAGCGTGGTCCGCGCCCCGCGGTCACGCGCTGCCTCCGCGATGGCGTAGCCCATCTTCCCGCTCGAGCGGTTGCCGAGGTAACGCACGGGGTCGAGCGCCTCCCGTGTCCCGCCCGCCGTCACGACGATGTGGCGGCCGCGCAGGTCGCCATCCAGTTGGCCGAGTACCGTCCGCACCGCGCCAACGATCTCCTGCGGTTCTACCATTCGGCCGCCGCCCGTCCGCCCGCTTGCCAGCCGGCCCTCGCGTGGCCCGGCAAAGGCCACCCCTCGCGCCCTCAGGATCTCCACGTTCGCAGCCGTCGCGGCGTTCGCCCACATCTGGCTGTCCATCGCGGGCGCGACGACCACAGGCGCGGCCGTCGCGAGGGCCGTCAGACTCACCATGTCGGGCGTCTGGCCATGCGCGAGGTTCGCAAGGCAGTCTGCCGTTGCTGGTGCGATCACCAGGACTTCTGCGCGTCGCGCGATCTCGACGTGCGCTTCCGCTTCCGCCGCCGAGAACATGTCGACTACGACGGGCCGTCCGGTAAGCGATTGAAACGTGAGCGGCGTGACGAACTGCGTGGCCGCCCACGTCATCACCACCTCCACGGTCGCGCCCGCCTGGCGCAGTTTGCTCGCGAGGTCGGCCGCCTTGAAGGCGGCGATCGAACCGGTCACGCCGAGCACCACGTGCCGCCCGGAGAGCGGCAATGGCCGCCCCGCGCTCAGCGTTCCGCCCTTTGGCCGTGGTGGTCTTCACGATTCAGTTCGTAGATAAGCTTCAATCCGCTGAGCGTCAGGTCCTGGTCCACGTGGTCAATGCAGTCCGTCTCCGCGGCCACCTGGCGCGCCCAACCACCGGTGCCGACCACCTTCACGTCGCCTTCGAGTTCGTTCTTGAACCGCTGTACAAGTCCTTCCACCAGTCCCACGTAGCCGAAGAGGATCCCGGATTGCATGGCGTGAATCGTATTCTTGCCGATAGCCACCGGTGGCCGCTCGAGCTGCACGCGATAGAGCATCGCCGCGCGGCTAAAGAGCGCCTCGCTGGCGATGCCGATGCCGGGGGCGATGGCTCCGCCCAAATATTCGCCCTGTGCGTTGACCGCATCGAACACCGTCGCCGTGCCGAAGTCCACGACGATCACCGGCGCGCCATACTGCTTGATGGCGGCAACGGCATCAATGATCCGGTCCGCGCCGAGCTGCTTCGGATTGTCGTAGAGGATCCGCACCCCCGTCCGCAGACCGTGGCCAACGACCATCGGCTCAAGGTGGAAGTACTTGCGGCACACCTGTTCGAAGGTAGGCAGAAGCGGCGGTACGTCGCAGCCGATGATGCAATCGGAGATGTCTTCCGGTCGCAGACGCAGCGTGAAGAGCAGGGTTAGGAGGAGGACGCCGTACTCATCCGGCATCTTCTCCGCTTCGACGCCGATCCGCCAGGTCGCTTTCAGCTGGTCGCCGTCGAACAGCCCGATGTGGATCGAGGTGTTGCCAATGTCCAACGCGAGGAGCACGCATCACCGCCTGCTTGGGGCCGTTCTGCCGGTCCCCGTGCGCGAGCAGCGTAGCGGACGCGGGCGGCGAGCGGAAGGCTCGCCGCCCTGTCCAGGGAGAGTGGGGCTTCTCTAGCGCCGCGCCAACAGGTCGCGGATTTCGCGTAGGAGAGCGATGTCTTCCGGCGGGGCTGGCGGTGGGCCCGCTTCTTCGGCCTTCTTCGTCTGCGCCTTCAGTATGTTCAGGGGCTTCACGATCAGAAAGAAGACCACTGCCGCGATGATCACGAACGTCACCACAGCGGTGATGAACGTGCCGATCGCGATATGCCCGTCGCCGATGTTGAAGGCCACCGAATCGAAGTTTGGCTTGCCGCCAATTGCCGCGATGAACGGCATAATCACGCCATCGACAAGGGCGGTTACCACGGCCCCAAATGCAGCGCCAATCACGACCGCGATCGCCAGCGCGACGACGTCACCCTGCATGACGAAGTCTTTGAACTCCTTCACGATGCCACCATTCATAGATCTGTTCCTCCGCCTTTGACTGCGCGCATGCTAGCCCACGGGCCTGCGCTCACACAAGGGTTTCGCGTGTCTTTCCTGTTCTCGGGTGGGATTTGTCATAGCACCGGGTATGCCCGGCCTGACCGACCTCCTCAGGCGAAGCCGCGCTCCATCGCCAGCGGCCCCTCATAGGCCAGGCGTTCGATATCGGCCAGTGCGGCGGCGGCGTCAAGCCGGGGGACATCCTGTGGCTCCCGGCAGTAGACGAAGGCTGCCGCACAGTAGTCGTCGACCCGCTCGGCGATGCCCTGGGCGAGCAGCCCCGGCCGCGGACGCTCCGCCCAGCCGGCGCCGGCGACGGGATGGCTCGCCCCGTACGCGGCGAACTCCGCCTCCTGCCCCTCGCGGAAGGCGGCGAAGCCGATCTGCTGGATCGTCACCGTCAGCTCCTCGCGGAAGACGATCGGGTCCAGCACGTGCCAGCGGTAGAAGCTCACCCAGTCCGGCTCGCGGTTGCCGGGCGCTTTCACCTCGAGCGGAGAACCGCCGTACAACGCGGCGTGCGCGCCCATTCCCCAGGCCGATCCGACATAATCTTCGAGCCCGGTCCCGCAAATCGTCGGCAGTTCCCGGTCGCCGTCGCGGTAGACCTTCACCTCGCCCTCGCCGTACCACGGCCCCTCATCGAGCGAGCGGATGCCCACGACGCAGCCGAGGAACCGGCCTGGCCCGTGCAATCCGTCCGCGATGACGAAGTCGCGTTTCATCACGGTCGGGTTCTCCCGGCGGAAGCTCACGTGCAGGTAGCCTGCCTCCTCCGCGCTCTCAGGCTCGCCCGTGTAGTCCAGCTGGAAATAGAACGACTGCGCCCGGGCCGAGCCGTTCGTGAGCACCATCCGCAGCCGCTTCCGGAAGGGTATGGGGAAGTAGGCGTTGAACCCCCGCCCTTCCTGGGCCGCTGCCAGCGCCGACGTGAACGCCACAGGCCGCCCGTGGGGCATGCCGAAGAAGTCGAGGCAGGGTACGGAGATGCTTGGCGTCTCCCGCCCGTCGTAGAAGACCTCCAGCGAGAGCGCCCGCATCACTTCCGGCGGGGCGGGCGGGAAGGTCATCCAGATGTGCCGGATCGTCCCCGGCCCCTCGATGTCGGCGAGCGTCACCACTTCGCCCGGCGCGAGCAGCTTCTGCGGCGCGCCCTTTCGTCCGCCGTGGGCTGTGCCGCCGGCCGCGGGCGCGCCGGTCGGGTTCTCGAATGTAATCGCCCGCGAATCGAGCGAGAGGTCGATCTGCGATGGGTCGTTGAACATGCGCTTAGCTTCTAGCTGTTAGCAATTAGCTGCTAGCTATGGTGATTGTATACTTGACACGGTGACTCCTTTTGCTTACCCTGAGTGGGATGGATGTTTCGGTTCCTTCTTGTGGCGCGGTTTGGCCGGTTCCTCCCGTGCAATCCGCTTCAACTCGGCCACAACTTCCTTCGGGAAAAGCCGATGGGCCAGTTCATCCGTCGTCATCTCAGTCGCCTTCTTACCCTTGGGCATAGGGAGCCTCCCGTGGACTTGATGCAGCTCGTTGACCAGTACAACTCCGAATCCGCCTGCCGGGAAGTGTTGGCCGAACTGCGCTGGCCGGATGGGGTGAAGTGCCCGCGCTGCGAGACGGATCGCCACGCTTACGACTCCGAGCGCTACGTGTGGGATTGCTATTCATGCGGCTACCAGTTCTCGGTCATGTCGGGAACCGTCCTTCACGATACCAAGCTCCCGCTCCGCAAGTGGTTCATGGCTGTCCTGTTGATGGTCGAAGCCCGCAAGGGCATTAGCGCCAACCAAATGAAGCGGACGATCGGCGTCAGCTACAAGACCGCCTGGTATCTCTGCCACCGTATCCGCGCGGCCATGGCTGAGACGCATCCTGAGCCGTTGAAGGGCGTCGT
>JAYUAG010000240.1:0-11163 GCA_043741475.1 Thermoflexaceae bacterium
GCGATTTCGATGGCCGCCGGGATGCGAGTCCTGGCGCCCTCCCAGCGGCTGATCGTGGCCTGGTCTACGCCGAGGGCGGTGGCGATGGCGGCCTGGGAGAGGCCGAGGCGATTGCGGGTCCGGGTGAAGTCGGTGGCTTCCATAGGCCATGCATTGTGCATGGCGACCACGCGCTATGCAATGTGCATGACGGCTCGGCCTATTCCGGCAGCTCCGCCACCGCCGCCCTCCACAGCGCCGGGTCTCCGAACTGGACCGCGCGGTCGATACCCAGGTTCTCCAGCAGCGCCCCGAGCACCTTCAGCCGCATCTCCCGGCTGTAGTAAATCTTGCCGTCCGTCGCTTCCATCTTCGAAGGCATCGCCCAGTAGGACTGTTCGAACTCTTCATGGCCCCAACCGCGCCCTCGCCGCCGGATATCCCAGCGCATCGCCCGGAAGGGCACATACGTGCCGTCGTAGCGCTTGTCGTAAGTAGCCATTCGTCACCTCCAAAGTCGCCCGCAACTGGCCGCGATCGTATCACCGCGGTGGTTGACCGCGTTGTCAGTACGGCCGCATACTGCGAACAATCGTTCTCATTCCACCAGCCCAGCGCAGTCCTCAGTCCACAGCGCTCAGTCCAGAATAACGTCGATGGCCAAACCACCGCCCGCCTACCCCGTCCCGGCCGTGCGGCCCATCCCCCCGGACATCATCGCGCAAGCAGTGATCGCCGAGCTGCAGGCGCGGCCGACGGAGACGATCGTGCGCCGCATTGAGCCGCGCGAGGCACGTTATGGCGCCTGGCCGGGCGCGCTCCACCCGGGACTGCGCGAGGCGCTGGCCCGCCGCGGCATCGAGCGCCCCTTCATCCACCAGGCGCGCGCGATCCGGGCCGCACTCGACGGCCGCAACGTCGTCGTTGTCACACCCACAGCCAGCGGAAAGACGCTCTGCTACAACGTCCCCGTCCTCGATACGATCCTCAAGGATCGCACCGCGCGCGCCCTCTACCTCTTCCCCACGAAGGCGCTTGCGCAGGACCAGCTCGACGAACTTCATGGGCTCATTTCCGACATGGGCGAGGAGATCGGCACGTTCACGTACGATGGCGACACGCCCGGCGACGCGCGACGGGCGGTACGCACGGCCGGGCACATCGTCCTCACCAACCCGGACATGCTTCACGCTGCCATCCTCCCCCACCACACGAAGTGGGTGAAGCTCTTCGAGAGCCTCGAATACGTCGTCATTGACGAGCTGCACAGCTATCGCGGCGTCTTCGGCAGCCACCTCGCGAACGTTTTGCGCCGCCTTCGCCGCCTCTGCCAGTTCTACGGCTCCGACCCCACCTTCATCCTTTGCTCGGCCACGATCGGGAACCCGGGCGAGCTGGCGAAAGCGCTCGTGGGTGACGACGTTGAACTCGTCGACGACAACGGCGCCCCCAGCGGGGGAAAGCTCGTCGTCATCCACAACCCGCCGGTGGTGAATCGCGAACTCGGAATCCGCCAGTCGTCCCTCAAAGTTGCGCGCGATATCGCGGCGCGGCTGATCCGCTCGGGCGTGCAGACGATCGTCTTTGCGCCGAGCCGGGTGCGTGTCGAGCTGTTGCTGACGTACCTGCGCGAGGCGCTTCGGGTGAAGCCGGGCGACGCAGAGCGCGTCGTCGGCTATCGCGGCGGCTACCTGCCGAGCGAACGCCGGGCGGTCGAGCGTGGCCTGCGCGACGGCACCGTCCGCGGCGTCGTCGCGACGAACGCGCTCGAATTGGGGATAGACATCGGCGGCATGGGCGCGAGTGTGGTGATGGGCTATCCCGGTTCGCTCTCCAGCCTCTGGCAGCAGTTCGGCCGCGCCGGCCGCAAAGGCGACGAAGCATCGCTCGCCGTGCTCGTCGCATCGTCGAACCCGCTGGACCAGTACGTTTGCGCGAATCCGGACTTCGTCTTCACGCGCCCCGCCGAACGTGGGCTAATCGACCCCGACAACATCTTCGTGCTCGCCAGCCACCTGAAGTGCGCCGCCTTCGAGCTGCCGTTCACCGAGAACGAAGTATTCGGCGCGCACACGGACGAACTGCTCGACATCCTCGTCGAGGAGGGAGTCCTCCAGCGTTCAGGCAGCCGCTACTACTGGATGAGCGAGTCCTACCCCGCCGAACAGGTGAGTCTGCGCACGGCCAGCACGGACAACTTCGTCATCATCGAACAAGGCCCCCAGCCGCGCGTCATCGGCGAATGCGACCGGCCCAGCGCGCCGCTCCTCATCCACGAGGACGCGATCTACATCCATCGCGGCCAGCAATACCAGGTGGAATACCTGGACTGGGCCGACAAGAAGGCCTTCGTCACGCCCGTGGCCGTCGACTACTACACCGACGCTCAGCTCGCCGTTGACCTCAGCGTGCTGGACAGCTTCGCGACAGAGACCACGGCCGGCGGCAGCCACGACCGCGGTGAGGTCGCGATCACGTTCCTCGCCACCATTTTCAAGAAGATCAAGCTCCACAGCCATGAAAACGTCGGCTGGGGCAAGATCGCCATTCCCGAGGAGAGCCTCCACACCAGCGCCTACTGGGTGACCTTCAACGAGGCGGCGACGAAAGGGATGAACCGGGACGAGATCGCGTCCGGTCTCGCCGGCGTGGCGAGCCTGATGCGCAACCTCGCGCCTGTGTTCTGCCTCTGCGACGCCCGCGACATTGGCGCTGACACCCAGGTGCGGGCGCCGTTCACGGAACTGCCGACCATATTTCTCTACGACAACATTCCCGGCGGCGTGGGCCTCGCGGAGAAGCTCTTCGACGTGCGCGAGGACCTGGTGGAAGCGTGCCTCGCCCTCGCGCTCAGCTGCAGCTGCGAGGACGGCTGCCCCGGTTGCGTCGGGCCGCAGGTCGAGCGCAACAGCCCGGCGAAAGGCGCCGCCCGCAAACTGCTGGAGCGGCTCGGGAGGTAAGACGATGTTGAAACGCGTGGACTGCGTCATGCTCCGCGTCGAAGACCTCGAGGTCGCGTTCTACCGGATGTGAGGGGACTGCGAGCGCGCAAGGTGATTGCTCGCATCGGCCGGGCGAACGGACCGTTCGATGGGTGGGCTACACGGCGCGAAGGAATGCTCATGAGGCTCGTGAGCCGGATAAGGTCCTCGACCTCGAGCCTATCTCCGACGGAGTCGAGGAGTCAACGCTCACGGATGTCCCTCCTCGCCATGCGTGAGGAGGAAGGCTACCGATGACATCGCGTTCGCAATGTGCTACAAGTAGCACATGACTACCATCGGCGTCCGCGAACTCCGTCAACACGCCAGCCGCTACCTCGCGCTCGTCAAGGCGGGCGAGACCGTCGAGGTGACCGAGCGGGGCAAGGTGATCGCGCGCATCGCGCCCGCGAGTGATCGCCCGCTCTCGCCCTACGAACGCCTGGTTGCCGAGGGTGCAGTACACATGCCAACGCGGGACTTCCACGAGCTCCCACCCCCCGTTGCCCTTCCGCCTGGAGCCAAGCCGTTGTCGGAGATTCTCGCCGAAATGCGGTCCGACGAACGCTGATGCTCTACGGCGACGCTTCCGCGCTCGTCAAGCTCGTGGCGCCAGAGCCAGAATCGGGCGCGGTCCGGCTATACGTCGCCAATCGCGTCGTCGCGTCGTCAATCATCGTGCGCGTTGAACTCTTCCGTGCCGCCGCCCGGTATGGCGCGACCGTGGTATCTCAGGCCATGACACTCTTGGAGACGCTGAGGCTGATCGACCTCACCTATGCGATCGCAGACGCCGCCGCGCGCATCCAACCGCCGACCGTCCGCAGCCTTGATGCAATCCACCTGGCAACGGCGCTCAGTCTCGGGACGGACCTTGACGCGCTCGTCACGTACGACAGTCGCATGCACGAGGCGGCAATCGCGCTGGGGCTGACGGTCGAAGCGCCGGCCTGACCGTCGCACGCGGTCTCAGGCTAGCCTGGTTACCTCCAGCAGACGCCGTTCCAGGAACGCACGCTCCGGGGCGTTAGTCGCCAGCGAAAGCGCGGCCCGGTACGACTCCGCCGCTCGATCGAGCTGACCATCGCGCCGCAGGAGGTCGGCCCGCGCCGAGTGGTAGGAGTGGTAGCGGTCGAGGACGCCCGGGACGTCCAGTGCGTCGAGGATCGCGAGTCCCGCGGCGGGGCCTTCGCTCATCGCCACTGCCACCGCCCGGTTAAGTTCGACAACGGGCGTCGGCAGCGCTTCCACGAGGCGGCCGTAGAGGAGTGCGATTTGGCGCCAGTCCGTGTCGCGGGCCGATGGCGCCGAGACGTGAAGGGCGGCGATCGCTGCCTGCAGCTGGTAGGGCCCCGGCCGCCGCATCCGCACGGCGCGGTCGAGAACGCGTTGGCCCTCGTCGATGTTCGCGGCGTCCCAGAGCGAGCGGTCCTGGTCTTCGAGGAGGATCAGGTCGCCCCCTGGCCCCGTCCGCGCGATCCGCCTGGAGTCGTGGAGCAGGATAAGCGCGAGCAGGCCGGCCGCCTCCGGCTCGTCCGGCATGAGGGCTGCGAGGAGGCGTGCGAGCCGGGTCGCTTCCTGACACAGCTCATGGCGAACCAACGTGTCCCCGGTGCTCGCTGCGTAGCCTTCGTTGAAGACGAGGTAGATGACGGCGAGCACGGAATCGAGCCGCTCGGGAAGGGCTGCATCCCGCGGCACCGCGTAGGGGATTCGGGCATCGCGAATCTTTCGCTTCGCCCGAACGATGCGCTGGGCGAGGGCCGTCTCCTCGATGAGGAATGCTCGGGCTATCTCGCCGGTGGAGAGCCCGCAGAGTGTGCGCAGCGTGAGTGCGACCTGGGACTCGGGTGCGATTGCTGGGTGACAGCAGGTGAAAATCAACCGGAGCCGGTCGTCTTCGAGGCTGCTGTCCATCCCCCGCGCTCCCTCGTCCCGCTCCAGCTGCGCGATGAGCGCGGCCTCGCGCGCCTTGCGTTCACCCGCCGCCTCGCGCCGGAGGCGGTCGATCGCCTTCCGCTTCGCCGTCACGAGGAGCCAGGACGCGGGCTCACGAGGCGTCCCCTGGCCCGGCCATGAATCGAGCGCCGCCGCCACCGCGTCCTGGAGCGAGTCTTCGGCGAGGTGAAAGTCGCCCAGCGCACGGATCAGTGCGGCAAGGACGCGCCCGTGTTCCCGGCGGAAGAACGCCTCAAGCGCATCCTCAGTGCACTCAGCCATCAGTGGGCCTCATCCCATGTCCATGACCGGCCGCACTTCGATCGTGCCGTACTTCGCACCGGGAACCTTCGCGGCGTAACCGAGGGCCTCGTCCAGGTCCTTGCAATTGAGGATGTAGTAGCCGCCGAGCTGTTCCTTCGTTTCGGCGAACGGCCCGTCCGTAAGGGTCGTCTTCCCGTTGCGCACGCGGACGCTGGTAGCTGTGGCCACAGGCGAGAGGGGATCGCCCGCCACGAAGACGCCGTTCACGTTCACTTCCTCGGTGAACGCTCCGTAGGCGCTGAACACATCGCCAAGGTCGGGCGCGATGGCGGCCGGATCAGCCTGTTCGTCGTTGTAGATCAACAGCATGTAGCGCATTTTGCTTCTCCTCCGGAGGCCACTATGGTAGCCCGTCCGCATAGTGGACGAACGGCTGCGCCGCAGATCGACAGGCCGGCAGAACATTGCTGCGAGCGATCCTCGCGCGGTATGCTGCCATTCCAACTCAAAATCAGGAAGTGATTCATGGCAGAACTCAAGGAAACTCTCGCCCGCCACGCGGGTGACGTTGTTGCCGGCAACATGGCCGGCCTGATGGGCGATTTCACGCCCGCTGGCCTCGCCAAGGCGATGGCCGTCATGGCCGGCAGCCCCATCACCGCCCAGTCCTTTGACGTCAAGGAACTCGCTGGCAATGAAGCGGAAATCACCTATATCGGCGCCGCTCGCCGCACCGTCTGGAGTAAGTGGGTCGAGGCCGGTGACAAATGGCAGATCGACGATTTGGCGGATCGCGGGTGACTTCGCCCGAGCCCCCGCCGCTGCGCGAAGTCGTCGAACGCACGGCGCAGGCGGTCATGTCTGGAAACTTCATGGCGCTGATGGCTGACATCACGCCCGAGGCGCTCGGCAAGCTCATGCAGATGGCCCCCAGCGCGGGCCAGATGAACCTCGCCGCGCTGCCGCAGATCACCGGCTACCAGGTGGATGAGCTGGCGGCGGCGGGCGAGGTCCAACGCTACCGCGTGACCTTTCAGTCGGCACTCGGGACGGTCACGCTTGCGTCGCACTGGAAGCAAGTGCTCGGTCAGTGGAAAATCGCCGACTTCGACGAGGTTCAGTTCGACCTGGCGCCGCCCGCGGCGGCCGAAGGCTAGGCGGCAATGCCCACACAGCTCTGCCTCCTCCGCCATGCGATCGCCGAAGAGCGCAGCCTCCGCTGGCCGGATGATGGCTTGCGCCCGCTGACGGAGGAGGGCGCCGACCGCATGCGCGAAGCGGCGGCGGGACTCTGGGTGCTCTTCGCCCCCGACGTGATTCTCACCAGCCCGCTCGTGCGCGCGCACCAGACCGCCGCCATCGTCGGTGAGAGTCGTCCCTCGGTCCGCCTGCTCGAATGCGACGCGCTCGCCAGCGGTGATGATGTGGGCCTTCTGGAGGCGGTGGCCGCTTGTGGCGCGGCACGGGTCGTCGCGGTGGGCCACGAACCCCACCTCTCCACGACGCTCTCCAACCTGCTGACGGGCGACAGCGACGCCGTCGCGAGCCTCTTCCGAAAGGGCGCCGCGGCGCTGGTCACCTTCGCGGCGCGACCTGGCCCGGGAGCCGCCGGCCTCGAATGGCTGCTCCAGCCGTCGGCGCTTCGAGCCATCGGTCGGAGCGGAAGAGAACGCTGAACCCAGCGCGAAGCGCTCACCCGCGCGTGCTCGTTGCTGTCACACGCACGGTGACGGGCGCCCCCAGCACCGCCGCAAGCCGCGGCGCCTGACGCTCCAGCGCCGCCCGCTCGGCATCGAGCGCGGCCGTTCCCACGAGGTGCAATTCCAGCCCGCGCTTGCCGGTGTGTGCCTCCACGCGCAGGACCGGCGACGGCGTCCTCCGCCGAATTGCGCGCGCCGCCCCGAGCAGCGCCGCCAGCAGGTTGAGCCGCCGCCCGTCGTCACCGGAGACGAGCGGACGGTACGGCGAAAGGTCGACCTGCCCTCCGTCCGCGGCGCGGACCAGCGCCCCGAGCAAAACGATCTCGCGGTGCGTGAATCCGTGCAAGTCACCGCTGTGTACAAGGTATTCGGCGTGGCGGTCGCGGCTGTAGTAGTCGATATGCATCCCCACCCCCGCGAGCCGCGCGGCCGTCAACAGCAGGTCGAGTTCCGCCTCCCCGCCGCGATGGAGTGACCGCGTTGCTGCGAACAATTCTCCCGCCACAGTGACGACGGGCTCGGCGGTCAGCGCGTCGACGCCGTTCGCCTGCGCGAGGCCGGCAACAGAAGCGGCGCGCACGTCTGGAACAAGTGACGCGCCCCGCAGCTCCTGCCAGACGAGGCCTTCGCGCAGGCCCTGGCCCGAGACAACGAGACGAATGGCGCCCGCGGTCTCCATCACCTCGTCCATTACGACCGCGGCCGCGTGGAGCGTGTCCGCGCGTCCGCTGCCCACCCCGGGGATGCGCCGCCGCTCGTCCGCCGGCACGCGCAGAAGGACGCGCGTGAGCTGAGTCAATTCGCGCCGTTCGATAACGAGTCCATGGAGCCGCCTCAATGGATAGCCGCGGCGCTGGCGCACCATGCGGGCGAGGTTCCGGACCGCTCCGCCGACCCCGACGATCTCGTCCGCCGGGGAGACGTCCAGCGATCCGCGCACGGCCTTGCGTAAGGCGCGTTCTTCGCGGCGCGTTGGCGGGTCGTGTTGCAGATACCGCGCACGAGCGTAGAGCGCTCCCAGTGGGGCCGACACCGACGACGCGAACTCGCGGTCGCGCACCCGGATCAGCTCCGCCGAGCCGCCCCCGACATCGAGCACGCTGCCATCGCGCAGCAGTGTGCTGTTGATCACGCCGAGATAGCTGGCGAAGGCCTCCTCGCGCGCCGAAAGGACGTAGAGATCCAGCCCCGTCTCCACGCGCACCCGGTCGAGGAACGCGCTGGCGTTCGGAGCGCGGCGCAGCGCCTCCGTCCCCGTGGCCACCACGGTCGTCGGGCTGTGAGCATGAGCCACCTGCGCGACGAATCGCAAGGCCTCTATCCCGCGCGCCTGCGCCTCGGCCGTGAGTGCCCCGGAGTCTCCCGATTCGCCAAGGCGCGCATCGAAACGCTCCTCGTCGACTACCTCGAAGGCCGTCTCCGAGAGTTCGCGCGCCACCAGCAGCCGCACCGAGTTCGAACCCGCATCGATGACCGCGATCGTTCGTCTGCTGGCCATGGAGCGACTGTACGCCGGACGGCGGACGTGGCCCAAGCCCTCACCGACCGTTGGGAGTGTTGGAATCGAAGGGTAGTCCCGACAATCCCCACTCCGAAACGACGCTGACGCTTGGCCATTTCGCGGCAGCTGCGTATCATGCTCAGTAATACCCGCGCTTGGCCGCGCTTATCCAGATGGGGCGAAGGGATCCGGCCCGATGATGCCCCGGCAACCTGACGGCTACTGAGCCGCTAAGGTGCCAACTCCGGACTCTCGCAAGAGAGAAAGATGAGAGCGACTGCGCTCAAACGGAAAACGGCCCACGCGGAAACAGGAGGCAGCAGATGGCTGCATTGTTGGGCCGAATGGTCATGCGCTAGCCCTTCCCCGGAAGGGCCTCCCCCCAATCGACGCCGCGCCCCCGGCTGCACGCCGGGCCGTCTGCGCCTTCGTGCGCACAAGGGAGTTTTCAGCATGACTGCAGCTACCGCACTTCGCTGCCGCGAGTGTCACCGTGAGTACCCGCTGGCGGCAATCCACGTCTGCGAGTTCTGTTTTGGGCCGGTCGAAGTCGCCTACGACTACGACGCGATCCGCCGGAACGTGACCCGCCAATCGATCGCGGCCGGGCCCGCGAGCCTCTGGCGCTACCACGACTTTCTGCCGTGCGACCGCGAGGCCGCGATCGACATCGGCGCCGGGTTCACGCCCCTCATCCGCGCGAAGAACCTGGGCAAGGCGCTGGGCCTGAACAATCTCTACCTCAAGAACGACACGATGAACCCGACCTGGTCGTTCAAGGACCGCGTCGTGGCTGTGGCGAGCACTCGCGCGCGCGAACTGGGCTACTCCAAGCTCGCCTGTGCGAGCACGGGCAACCTCGCGAACAGCGTGAGCGCCCACGCTGCCGCCGCGGGGATGGAGGCGGTCGTCTTCATCCCCAACGACCTGGAGATCGGCAAGGTCGTGGGGTCGAGCATCTACGGGCCGACGCTGGTGAAGGTGCGCGGCAACTACGACGCGGTAAATCGGCTCTGCGCCGAACTCGCCGGCAGCTACGACTGGGCGTTCGTGAACGTGAACGTGCGGCCGTACTACAGCGAGGGATCGAAGACGCTCGGCTTCGAGGTGGCGGAACAGCTCGGCTGGCGGCTGCCCGACCACTGCGTCGTCCCGATCGCCAGCGGCTCGCTCTACGTGAAGATCCGCAAGGGCTTCGAAGAACTCCAGAAGGTGGGTCTCGTGGAGGAGGGGAAGGTCCGGATGAGCGGCGCTCAGGCTACGGGCTGTTCACCCGTGGCCGTCGCCTGGCAGGAGGGGACGACCAACTTTCGCCCTCAGCGACCGCAGACAATCGCGAAGTCTCTGGCCATCGGCAACCCGGCGGACGGCTACTACAGCCTCGTCCAGCTTGCAGAGACCAACGGCGCCTGCGGCAGCGTGAGCGACGACGAGATCGTGATGGGCATGAAGCTCCTCGCCGAGACCGAGGGCATCTTCGCCGAGACGGCGGGCGGCGTGACGATCGCCTCGATGAAACAGCTCGTCGAAGAGGAGCGCATCCACCCGGACGAGCTGACGGTCGCCTTCATCACCGGTGCGGGCTTCAAGACGCTCGAGGCTGTTTCCGAATCGCTCAACCCGCCGCTCGAGATCGACCCCACGGTCGGTAGCTTCGACGCGGCGTACAATGGCAGGCGCCCGGAGGCGACCAACTGATGGCTGTGCGACGCGTGCGCTTCACCTTCCCCGAGAACCTCATCCGGGAACCGATCATCTACAAGCTCGGCCGCGAATTCGCGGTCATCACGAACGTACGCATGGCCGACGTCGACGAGCGCACGGGCTGGGTCATCCTCGAACTCGAAGGCGAAACCGCCGAGATCGACCGCAGCCTCGCCTGGGCGCAGGAACGCGGCGTCCGCGTCGACCCGGTGACCGGCGATGTCGTCGAAGGCTAGTCCGTCCACATCACACCATTCCGGCAGCGGGAGAGAACACATGGCGATCACGGTCCGCATCCCCCAGCCCCTCCGGGCGCTGACAGCTAACGCAACCACGGTGGAGGCGAAGGGCGCGAGCCTTGGCGACTGCATCGTCGACCTGGAGGCGAACTACCCCGGCCTGCGCGAGCGCATCATGGACGATGTGGGCCAGTTGCGGCGCTTCGTCAACGTTTACGTGAACGGTGACGACGTGCGCTTCATCGACGGGCTCGCGACCTCGCTCAAAGACGGGGACGAAGTGAGCATCGTACCGGCGGTCGCGGGCGGGTAGGCGCGTCCGGCCACATTCACACAAAGGCGCGAAGAACGCAAAGGTCTTGATTGAAGATCTTTGTGTCCTTTGCGTCTTCGTGTGAACCGGCCAGACGCCCAGTATACTCCCGGGCATCACCCGCATCCCTGGAAGGAAGCTCCATGACTTTCGAATCGTCTACCCCTGAACTGCTTGTCGCGTTCGACGACGGCATCCTTACGATCACCCTGAACCGGCCGGAGCGGATGAACGCGATCAGCGGGCCGATGCTCGGCGAGCTTTCGCGCGTGCTCATGCAGGCGAACGTCTCGCCCGAGGTCCGCGCCGTCGTGATGACGGGCGCCGGACGTGGATTCTGTGCGGGCCTGGACCTCAAAGAGCAGACGACGAATGGGGCGAACGCGACGGGTCGCCGTGGCTACCAGCTCTTCGACCTACACAACAGCCCGCCCATCGTCATCAATCGCATGGACAAGCCGATGATCTGCGCGCTCAACGGCGCCGCCGCCGGCTACGGCATGGACATGGCCCTCGGCTGCGACATCCGCATCGCCAGCGAGAA
>JAYUAG010000241.1:0-1967 GCA_043741475.1 Thermoflexaceae bacterium
CGTGTTGCTTTCGAGCTGCGACGTCTATCGCGCCTACGCCTCACGCGACGCTGGCCTGGTCACGGACACGGTGCCGATCGACGAGGCCGCGCCCGTCCGCGAACAACGCTACCCCTACCGTGGCTCCGGCCGCGCGGGCTTCGACGACTACGAAAAGCTCGACGTGGAGGCGCCCTATCTCGCCCGCGGCGCCACCGTGCTCAGGCTCGGGTTCATCTACGGCCCCCACGACCCGCAGCGCCGCGAGGAGTTCATCCTCAGCCGCGTGCGCGCGGGCCGCGAGCGCATCCCCACTGGCGCCGCGAACTGGGCGCTCTCTCGCGGCTTCGTTGACGACTGCGGTGAGGCAGTACGCCTCGCCGTGGAGACCCCGTCCGTGGAGGGCGAGATCTTCAACATCACCGAAGCCAGGGGGCCGACCGTCCGCCTCTGGGCACAAGAGATCCTCGCCGCCGCCGGGTCGAATGCCGAACTCGTGCGCGTCCCTGAGCGCCTGCTCCCACCGGACCTCGCGATCACGCGCGGCATGGCGCAGCACATGCTCTTCGATTCATCGAAGGCGCGGCAGCTGCTTGGCTGGCGCGAGGCGCCGTCGCACGAAGCGGTCGCACGTTCGGTCGCCTGGCATCTCGCCAACCCGTCGGCCGAGGCCATTTCCGACTTCGCGACGGACGATGCCGCGCTCGCGGCCGCCACAGGCCCGGACTCGTAGAACCGCGACCGCGGGGAGCGGCGCGGTTTGACACGTATCTGGCCAGGTCATCTGGTCTCCGGGCTTGATTCGCTGCACGGGCTTGCCGCTCCCTTCGATCGCGGTTCCCGCCGCTGGCGCCCCGCTGAGCCTACCGCTAACCTCGGCGCGATTCCGCTATACTGGCTGCGCACCAAACCGGCGCGCACCGCCGCCGCACGCAATCCGAGGAGGCCCCGGTGACCGACCGTAACAGGGAGCGCGAACTCCGCGCCGAATTCGACGAAGCCGTCATCCAGGAAGGCAAGGAACTCGCCGGCCCGTGGATGACCGTCTCCAGCCGCCCGATCGAGCGCCTCTACGACCCCACCGACCTGGCCGAGGTCGACTACGAGAACGACATTAACCTTCCCGGGAACTACCCCTTCACGCGTGGAGTGCACCGCACGGGCTACCGCGGCAAGCCCTGGACGATCCGCATGTTCAGCGGTTTCGGCTCGGCCGAAGAGACGAACCAGCGCTACAAGGACCTCCTCGCTGCCGGGAACAACGGCCTCTCCGTCGCCTTCGACATGCCCACGCTCATGGGCTACGACCACGACGACCCCTGGGCGGAGGGGGAATTCGGCAGCTGTGGCGTCGCGATCGACAGTCTCGCTGACATGGAGATCCTCCTCAGCGGCCTGCCGCTCGACAAGATCACGACCTCGATGACGATCAACAGCCCCGCCCCCGTCGTGTGGGCGCTGTTCATCGCCGCCGCGGAAAAGCGCGGCGTCCCCCGAGCGAAGCTGGCCGGGACCCTCCAGAACGACATCCTCAAGGAGTACATCGCCCAGAACGAGTACATCTACCCGCCGTCCGATTCAATGCGCCTCGTGACCGACACGATCGAGTTCGCGGCGAAGGAGATGCCGCTCTGGAACGCCGTCAGTGTGAGCGGCTACCACATCCGCGAGGCCGGCTCGACCGCCGCCCAGGAGCTCGCCTTCACCCTCGCCAACGGCGTCGAGTACGTGAAGTGGGGCCTCGCCCGTGGCCTTGACATCGATTCCTTCGCGAACCGCATCAGCTTCTTCTTCAACAGCCACAACGACTTCTTCGAAGAGGTCGCAAAGTTCCGCGCGAGCCGCCGCATCTGGGCGCGGCTCATGCGTGAGCAGTTCGGCGCGAAAAACCCGCGCTCGTGGCTAATGCGCTTCCATACCCAGACCGCCGGCGTGTCGCTCACGGAGAAGCAGCCCGAGGTGAACCTCGTGCGCGTCGCCATCCAGGC
>JAYUAG010000242.1:0-1945 GCA_043741475.1 Thermoflexaceae bacterium
GTGCCCGGTATCCCCTTCAAATCGAAGACGCCGCGCTCGCTGAACGCGAGGCCCGATCCCGCGACCAGATCCTTGACGGTGCGCGATGCCCACACTTCATGGGCCTGCGCCTTCGCGGCCACGCGCGCCGCCGTGTGCACCGCGATGCCGCCGATGTCGTCGCCGATCAATTCGATCTCTCCGGTATGCAGCCCGGCGCGGATTTCGAGGCCAAGCCGGCGAACGTCGTCGCGCATCGCCATCGCGCAGCGAATGGCGCGCGCCGGGCCGTCGAAGGTGGCGAGAAACCCGTCGCCTGTGCTCTTGACTGCTCGTCCACGAAATCGTGCGATGGCGTCTTGCGCGAGGACGTTGTGCCCGTCGAGCAGGTCCCGCCAGCGCCGGTCGCCGATCTCGGCCGCGCGCCGGGTCGAGTCGACGATGTCGGTGAACAGAACCGTGGCGAGTATCCGGTCGTGCTCAGGGGCCGACCGCTCTCCCGTGAGAAATTCCTGAACCTCGTCGTCGAAGCCGCTGGCGTCGCCCACGAAATTCATATGGTCGCGGCCTGGCAGCTCGACGTATTTCGCGCCCGGTATATGGTCGGCGATATAGCGGCTGGTTTCGAGCGAACCAACGGCGTCTCCAACGCGCCGCAGCACCAGCGTCGGCACGTGGATCGAAGGGAGGATGGCCCGCACGTCGATCAGGCGATTCATGCGATGGAGGGCGACCGCGGCCCCGGGGCTGGCGCCCAGGCGTATGAACTTGCCGGCCCATTCGCAAAAGCGCGGGTCATGGGCCATGGAGGGCGCGAGCCAGCCGGCGACCATCCTGTGAACCATTGCGGGAGTACCCCAGGTCTTTCTGGTTGCCTCGTCGCGGGCGTCCGCGTTATCGAGCTTCGATCCCCAGGGGTAGTCGGGCGCCCACGTCGTCCTCGCATACGTGCCGTAGAGGATCAACGCTTCGGTGCGTTCCGGATAGGTGGCGGCAAACAGCGCACTCATGGGGCCGCCTTCGGAGATTCCGAGGATGGCGGCGCGCCGGCTGCCCGCACTGTCCATCACCGCGCGGATATCGTCCATGCGTTGTTCCAGCGATGGAATGCCAGCCTCCCGGTCGGAGAGGCCAGTCCCGCGCTTGTCGAACCGGATCAGGCGGCAGAACGACGCCATGCGCTGGAGGTGGCGCGCGAACGAAGGCTCCTCCCAGCAACAATCGAGATGCGACACGAAACCGGGTGTCATGATCAAATCGAACGGCCCGGTGCCCGTGACCTGGTAGGCGATACTGATCTCGCCGCTGAGCGCGTACCGAGTCGGCGGAGGCTGCGTCATGATTGAATGCTTTCGAGGCTCCGCCAGCACGCGGCCGTTCCTCATTTTATCCTTTTGGGGCAATACTTTATAGAACGTTTCCCCGTGCGGCTGCGACCGCCGAAAATGCACTGTGTCGCCGTTCGGCGTCATGTTTGACCACGGGAACGGAAATTGCTACCATTGCATGTTTCGTCGGAGGGGTTCCCGAGCGGTCAAAGGGAACAGACTGTAAATCTGTCGGCTCTGCCTTCGAAGGTTCGAATCCTTCCCCCTCCACCAATCATTGATCGAGGCCAAGGGAGACCGGGGAAAAGATTCGGGCGTGCGGCGCCGTATTGCGAATCGTCCTGGCTCTGTCTTGACCGCGCGGGTGTAGCTCAATGGTAGAGCAGAAGCCTTCCAAGCTTACGACGAGGGTTCGATTCCCTTCACCCGCTCCAAGGGATCAGATATCGAAAAGGGAGTAACGAACTGCAGGGCTCGTCGCGGGTAGTGCCGGCAACGATTGATTGGCAACGGCCGCGGTTGGCAACCGCCTGTTGGCAAACACCTGTTGGCAACCACCAGTTGGCCCATGTAGCTCAGTGGCAGAGCACTCCCTTGGTAAGGGAGAGGTCGAGCGTTCAATCCGCTCCATGGGCACC
>JAYUAG010000243.1:0-1939 GCA_043741475.1 Thermoflexaceae bacterium
ATGGCGAGCCTCACGGCGGCCGTCGTGCGGCCGGACGCGGCGACGGTCGAAGACGACGAGCTTGTGCGCGACTACCTTCGCCTGAACGTTTCGCACCTCGTGCACCCCGTGGGCGCCTGCAAAATGGGGCCGGCGGACGACCCCCTGGCGGTGGTGGACCAGCGGGGCTGCGTGCACGGTCTCGAAGGGCTGCGCGTCGTCGATGCGGCGATTATGCCCAACATCCCCCGCGCCAACACGAACCTCACGACGATCATGATCGGCGAACGGGTGGCCGAGTTCATTCGCGGCTGAAACGAGGGACGGGTTAACACGAAGGCGCAAAGAACGCAAAGATTCCTTATGAAATCTTCGTGGCCTTCGCGCCTTTGTGTGAACTGCAACGTGTGAGAAACGGCTAAGATGCAGCCCGTCATCCCCGCTGGCTGGCGGCATGACGGATAGGGAGTCAACTGATGCGTCTCAACGACCTTCCTGTAGCCGCAACCGAAGCGCGCAAGGCCGACGATTGGGAGACGCGCACCCGGCGCGCGCGGTCCCGGCCGGCGGCGGCGCTGCTGACGACAGCCGAGGCCCCGGCGCGCCTTGCCCGTCGGGCGGCTCACGGCGCCGCGGAAGGCGACCCCAACGTCCTCGAGCGGCTGCTCGGCCAGGATGATTCACTGCCGATCTCCTATCTCTCGCGGGGACGGCGCGCGGCCGATTCAGTCTGCCGGGTGCAGATCATCGACAGCAACGGAAATCTGGCGGGCTATGGCACTGGCTCCCTGATCGCGCCCGGCGTGCTCATGACGAACCACCACGTCCTCGAAACCGCATCCTCAGCAGCCACGAGCGTGGCAGAATTCGGCTATGAGCTCGACGATCGCGGGCGGCCGCTGGCGGGCGTGATTTTCGCCCTCGAGCCCGCGCGCCTCTTCATCACCAGCGCGCCACTCGATTTCACGATCGTTGCGGTTGCGCGGAGCGCGCAGTCCGGCGGAGCCTCGCTCTCGCGCTACGGCTGGCTCCGGCTGAACCGGGCGCTCGGCAAGGTGGTCGAAGGCGACGCCCTGTCCATCATCCAGCACCCGGCCGGGAATCCGAAGAAGGTGGCGCTGCGCGCGAACTTGCTCATCGAGATCAAGCCGCAACACCTCTGGTATCAGACCGACACGCAGCCGGGGTCGTCCGGGTCACCGGTCTTCAACGACTCATGGCAGATGGTGGCGCTCCACCATTCGGGCGTGCCCAAGAAGGACGCGCAGGGACGATACGTCCTCCTCAACGGCCAGGTGTGGACGGGCCCGGGCGCCCCGGACGAGAGTCAGATCCAGTGGATCGCGAACGAAGGCGTGCGCGTCAGCGAGATCGTCAAAGCGATCGAACTGGCGGCGCCGGGCAACCCGCTCGTGAGGCCGATCGTCGAGAACCTGCCGGGGCCCGAGAGCGACGGCCCGTCCCCGGCCGGAGTCTTCATCCCGCCACCACCGCCGTCGCCACCCATGGGGGTTGCGCCCGCGCCACCGGCCAGCGACGGTTCCGGGGCGACCTTCACGGTGCCGCTGACGCTCACGCTGTCTCTCGGGGGCGCCGCCGCTGGCCCGGCAACGGTCGTTGCGCCCGGCGCCGGAGACGGCATCGCTACCGAAGGGGTCGCGATCGACCCCAACTACGACGCACGCAAGGGTTACAACGCAGCGTTTATCGGCATGGGCGCGAAGCGCGTGCCTCTGCCGACGCTCACGGCCGCGCTCGCGGCCGCCGTCACCGAAGTGAAGCCGGGCGCCTCCGGGCAGGCCCGCTTCGTCCTGAACTACCACCACTACAGCGTCGTCATGCACCGTGAACGGAGACTGGCGATCTTCACGGCGGTGAACATCGACGGCATCCGCTTCACGGCCGAGGGGTTGAAGCGTGAGAGCGACTCCTGGTACTTCGACCCGCGCCTGCCGCGCGA
>JAYUAG010000244.1:0-4755 GCA_043741475.1 Thermoflexaceae bacterium
GTTGATCCAACCGGTCGCCGTCGAAGAAGGCTTCCGCTTCGCAATCCGCGAAGGCGGACGCACCGTGGGCGCCGGCGTCGTCACCACCATCATCGAGTAAGATAGCAAGCGCGGGGGCCCCAGGGCGCCCGCGAGAAAGGACGCGGCCATGGCCAAGGCCAAGGGCGACCGCATCATCATCCAGATGCAAAGCACCGAGGGGCCGGTCTTCCGCTATACAACGCAGAAGAACCGGCGCAACGATGCCAGCCGAATCGAACTCAAGAAATATCACCCGGGGCTGCGCAAGCACGTGTTGTTCCGGGAGACGCGGTAGGTAGCCGGACAATGGCAAGAACCCCCCGCCGCCGCATGACCGCGGCCGGCAGCACGACCGCCGCCCTGCGCGAGAACCTCCCGCGCCCGGCTGCGCCCGCGCCCGTCGCCCAGGGCCTCAACCGGCCGGCGCCGGGCGCCCCTGCCCGCCGCCGGAACCCGCTCCGGTTCCTGGGCAGGCTCGAACCCCGGTTCATCGCCGATATCATCTCCGAACTGCGCAAGGTCAGCTGGCCTAGCTTCGCCGAAACCCGCTACCTCACCTTTGTCGTAGCGATCGTTGCGGTGGCCGTCGGCCTTCTCCTCGGCAGCATCGACCTCTTCTTTGGCTGGGCCATCAACCGGCTCTTCTTCTAAATCATGAGTATTCTCGAAAGTTCCCAACCCACACCGATCACGGCGCTCTCCGGCATCCGCCCGGATGCGCCCAAGCGTGTCCGCCGCCGCAAGGACGACGACCTCGCAGACCAGGACCAGCTGAGTGACGACGAAATAAAGGCTCCCGGCCGCAAGTGGTATTTCGTCCACACCTATAGCGGCCACGAAAACAAGGTTCGCCACGCGATCAAGGCGACCGTCGAACAGATGGACGCCAAGGACAAGGTGTTCCACGTCGTCGTCCCCACGGAAGACGAGATCGAGATCCGCGACGGCCAACGCCGCACCGTCAAGCGCAAGCTCTATCCCGGCTACGTCCTCGTCCAGACGGTCGAACTCGGCGTCGATGAGCGCGACGAGGACGCCAAGCGCCGCGCTGACGAGACCTGGCACATGATCCGCAACACCACCGGCGTCACGGGCTTCATCAGTTCTGGCGACAAGCCAGTGCCGCTTTCCCAGGAAGAGGTCAACCACATCCTCCGGGCAATGCGGATGGAGCAGCCGCGCGTCCGCGTCCAGTTCATCGCCGGCCAGAACGTGCGCATCATCACCGGCCCCTTCGAAGACTTTGTCGGTACCGTCGATGAAATCAATCCGGAAAAGGGCCAGGTCAAAGTCCTCGTGAACATGTTTGGCCGGGAAACTCCCGTCACGCTCGACTTCCTCGAAGTCGAAAGGCTCTAGTGTAGTGTCTCGCATGTCCCGTAAGCTTGCCGCCTCTGGCACCAGATTCGGTGGTCTGCCAACTGATGTTCGCCGAGAACATCCGGGACACTAATCAAGCGTTTGAGACACTACACTAGGAGGGTGCTGAAAAAGTCCTCGAATCTCGTCCAGCTCGACAATAACGCCCATTGCGCTGCGTGATCTTCGAAGCTGGCCAATCGAGGCGGCGATATGACTTGCCGTATTGTTCAGCATCCTGCCAGTGTGGTGGAACCGAAGAGTCTTTCACGGGAAACGGCGCGGGGTCGTATCTGGAATGCGTGGACTACCGTGATAGTGACTTTGGCGCCGCTACACTAGGAGTCGCGGCCGTCTCTGGCCGCCGGCGTCGGCTCGAAGCCAGGCGTGTGCGCCCACCCTGTCGCGCTCCGGCGCGATGACCGCCAAACGCTGGCGCTATTCGGCCGCCATCCCCCGCGCCCGCGCCGCCGACCGGATCACTCGGCCTACCTCGATGGCGAGGGTGATCGCGTCTTCCGGCACGCCCCGTCCGCGAAGCATTCCGCTATCGAAGAACCGCCCCACTGCGGCCTCGGCCGTATACCAGCGCGCCGCCACGTGCTCGTCGTTGAGTGTTGGCTCCACGCCCTCTGAGGCGAGGGCATTGTAGACCAGCGTGTGGGCCATCACGCCGTCGCGCAGGTAGCTCATCACGTCGGCGAGCGCCAGGTCGTCGACCTCAAGGACGATGCGGGTTTCTTCCCAGAGTTCCCGCACTGCCGCCTCTGCTGGCCGCTCCCCCGCCTCGACGTGGCCGCCGGGCAAGAACCAACCTCCTCCGCCGAAGCCTTCGCCGCGCTTCATCAACAGGAGTTCATCGCCGCGCCACAGCGCGATGGACGCGCTCAGTTCGAACCCTTCCATGCTGCCAGCATAGCCCAGCCCGTCGCCACGACCCATGACGGGTGCGGCTCGGCCGGCGCCTGGAATCGCGTGATGCCGCGCCGGGCCAGCCCAAACCGTCGTATGCCCTTCGTGTCCTTCGTGTGACCTCCGCGTCTTCGTGGTTCCGGTCGGGTTGCCAGCCCGTGCGGCCCGGTGCACGCGCGGTGACGAAAACGTGACGGCCACCCTTCAGGGCGGGCCATCGACGGTCGATATCACTGGTATCAATCTCAAGCGGTGGTCTGCGCAATGAAGAAACTGCCTCACCCCGGGAACCTCAACCGTTTCCCGGGCGAATTCTTCTTGCTCGGGATCGGCATCTGTCTCGGCGCCCAGCTGATCTGGGGTTCCTCCGTTGCCCTTGTGCTGGCCGGCATCCTTGGCCTCCTCCACGTGGTCATGCTCCGTCGCCAGCGCGTAGAAGGGGCGAATAGCACCAGTCGCGCCGACCATGCTGAAGCAGAAGCTCGCAAGTGGCAGGAACGGGCCAACACGTTCATGCACGAACTCGCCTGCTTTCGCGAGCAAATCGACTACCAGGACCCGGAGACGGGCGTTGGCAGTACCCGCCAGTTCGAAGTCGAATTCATCAAACAGGTCGCGCGCTTTCGCCGGCGTGGCGAGCCCTTCACCGTCGCCTTGCTCCAGTTCCGCGACCCCACGCACGCCGACGAACCGCTCGACGCACCCGTGATCATCGCCGCCGCCCACCGCCTCGCCGAGACCGCCCGTGTCGAAGACTCGCTCTGTCGCGTCGCCCGGCGCGGCTTCGCTGTGCTCCTCGCCGGCTCTGGCTCCGATGGCGCCTCCGCCTACATTCAGCGCGCCCGCCATCGTTTCGAAGACACGCCCGTGATGATCTCCGGGCGCCGTGTGGACCTTGCCGTCAGCGGCGGCGTCGCCGTCTATGACCCCGCCATGAGCGACGTGCAGGATATCCTCACGGCCGCCGCCCGCGACCTCCACAGCCGCACGCTGATGCAGTCCGCCTCACGCGAACCGCTCGCCCTCCGCCGCGCCTCCTGAGCCGCGTGTGCAATCGGATCCGTACCGCGAACGTAAGTGGGCGCCGGCTCACGACGGCACGCCCGCCTCCGGCGGAACTCGGAACTCGGAACTCGGAACTCGGAACTCGGAACTCGGAACTCGTGTAGACTCCCCCGCTCATGGGGGTCTCGAAGATGATCGAACAGTTAACGCTCCACCTTCGCCGCCATTTCGGCGATTGTGACGACGTCGTCATCGAAGCCTTCGACGCCATCCCGGGCGGCTACTCACGCGAGACCTACCGCTTCGACGCCCGTATCCGCCGCGGCGTCGTCGAGCGCCTCTACCCGATGATCCTGCGCAAGGACCCGCCCGCCGCCGCCGCGATCCTCCAGACCAGCCGCCAGACCGAACACGAGCTGATCGAGGCGATCCGCGCTAACACGGGCGTACCCGTCTCCGAGAGCTACTTCCACGTCATGGACCCGGAACCCTTTGGCGAACCGGCGATGGTGATCGAGCGCATGGCCGGGAGCGGCATGACCTCGAACTTGTTCCACGGCGGCCCCGATGCGGACCAGGCCGAGTCCGTCATCGGCCATCTCTGCGAACTCCTCGCCGAACTCCACCTTGCCGACACCGCGAAACTGAACGCCGGCGGCCGGCTCTCCGACCCCCGCGGCGTCGGCATCGACATCTCTTCCTGGGACAGCTACATGGAATCGACCTTCCAGTACTACCTGGACGGCTACAAGGAGGGCGACTTCGAACCCTTCGCTGTGCTCATGGACGCCTACCTCACCCTTCGCCGCGACAAGCCGCGGCCGCTCCGCCTCTCCCTCGTCCACGGCGACTTCAACCCCGTGAACTTCCTCTACCAGGATGGCCGTGTCTCAGCCGTCATCGACTGGGAAAACGCGCGCATCGGCGACCCGCGCGAAGACCTGGGCTGGATGCAAACGATGGACATCCTGAGCAACACCCAGGTCCTACAGTACCCGAAGGCGAAGGGCGGCTTCCTCGCCTACTACAACGAACTCACAGGCTTCGGCGTCACGCAGGCGGAGGTTGACTACTTCACCCTCTTCGCGACGAGCAACATCGCTGTCCCCATCCTTGCCGCGATCAAGCGCCGGGCGATGCGCGAACACACCCAACTGCTGCACTTCTACGCGCTTCAGCCGAGCATCAACAACCTGGTCAACTTCGCGAAGATCATGCGCTACCCGGGGGTCGCCTGAATGTTCGTCACGCCCAGCATGGACGACCTCATCGAAAGCGTGATCCTCGCCCTTCAGGACGACATCATGCCCGCCATCGTCAACCCCAAGGCGTTCGCCACGGTGGCGATGGCGATGTCTATCCTCCAGCAGGTCCGCCAGGCGCTGCCAGTCTACGACCAGTACCTCGCCGAAGAACACAACGGCATGACGAAGGCGCTGCGCGATGCTGCGGACGCGC
>JAYUAG010000245.1:0-1933 GCA_043741475.1 Thermoflexaceae bacterium
ATCAGGTCGACGCCAACCACCCAGTTCCAGTCGCTGTCGCTCAACTCGTGCGCCGGAACGAAGGTCGCAACGCCGGCGTTGTTGCACAGCAGATGTGTCCCGCCGAGCTCTCCGAACACGCGCTCTGCAAAGGCTCCCAACTGTGCGCGGTCGGTCACGTCGACCCTTGCCGTGATCGCCCGCGGGCCTTTCGCCCGTACCTCGGCGGCGACGTCATCGGCAGCCTTCAGGTCGACATCGGCGATGGCGATGTCCATGCCTTCGTCCGCGAACGTCAGCGCCATCGCCCTGCCGAGCCCGCTCCCACCCCCAGTGACGACCGCTATCTTGCCCTTGAGGTCCTTCATCGTCAGGCCCCCTTCACAATCTCGGAGAGGTTGGCAAGGCCCCAGTCGTATCCTTCCAGGATGCGCTGGAAGCGTCCTTCGACGGCGGGCCGCGTATCGGCGTGCGTCATGATGTGGAGCTGGTTTTCCTTCACCGCGCGGACGACAAGTGCCGCGACATCGGCAGGGTCCATGCCGAACTGTTGCGAGCCCGCGGCAACGCGCGCATCCGGCAGCTCAGGCCCGCCGAATCGCTCGGGACGGTTGCGGCCGGCCGCGCCGATCCGGGTCTTCACCCCGCCGGGGCAAAGCACAGATACGCCGATGTTGACCGGCGCCAAATCGTTCGCCATCCCCTCGGAGAGCCCCACGACCCCGAACTTCGAGACGGTGTAGGACGCAATCCCCGGCGTCGCCCCCGCAATCAACCCCGCAATCGACGCCGTGTTGACGATGTGACCGCCGCGTCCGCTCTTCGCCATGCGCCCGAGGAAGGCCTGGCAGCCGAACACGACGCCCATGAGGTTGACGTTGAGGACCCAGTCCCAGTCAGCGTCATCCATTTCCGGTACGGAGCGAAAGGCGACGACTCCGGCGTTGTTGCAGAGGACATCACAGCTGCCCAGCTCCGAGAACACGCGGTCGGCCAAAGCCCCCAGCTCGGCGCGGGCGGAAACGTCGACCCTCTGCGCGAGCGCCCGCACACCCAACGCCCGAACCTCCGCAGCGACCGCTTCCGCCGGCGCAAGTTCGATGTCCGCGATGGCAAGGTGCATGCCCTCGCCAGCAAAAGCGAGGGCCATCGCCCGCCCGATACCGCTGCCGCCACCGGTGACGACGGCAACCTTCCCTTTGAGGTCCCTCATGAAGACAAATCCTGTGTCCGTGATCTGGCCGCCGGACTATAGCACGGACGGTGGGCGCCAGCCTCACCAACGCCGGCGCGCAGGCCGTTGGTGGCGCGACACCCGAACCCCCGCAGGGCTTGTCGCGCCACGGCGGTCAGTCCTCCCCGGCGAGCAACCGCTTCCGCACCCAACGCGCGACGAGCGGCGGCCGCTCGATGATCACCTGGTGGTTGGCGGTCGGCGCCGCGGCGAAGTGCCAATGCCGGGTCCGTGCAATCTCACGCACGCGGTCGATCGGCGCGGATCGGTCGCGCCCACCGTGCAGAGCGACGACCGGCGTCGTGACGGCCGCGGCGAGCTCAGGCACATAGCCGGCGAAGATCACCCGGTCGAGGCTGCCGTTGTGGCTCGCTCGCGTGTGGTGGAAAGCAGCCTGCGCGTGCGCCTTCGGCTGGCGAGGTGTGAACAGGGGTACGGCCGGCGTCCAGAGCACGCGCGTGGCATACATCGCCACACAGCCGTGGTGCGAGATGTGGTCGGTGTGGAGCAGCGCTTTATGGAAGAGGCCGCGCTGGTGGATGAAGTCGAGCCCGTCTTCACGCGTCTCGTACACGGGCAGGCCGACCACGCCGATCCGCTCAAAGCGCCCCGGATATCGCCGCGCCAGCGCGAGCGCGACGATCCCTCCCATCGAATGGCCGAGAACGTGAGTCGGCTGGTCGCGTTGCAACAGACGCTCAAGCTGGTCCACGAGCCCTT
>JAYUAG010000246.1:0-10967 GCA_043741475.1 Thermoflexaceae bacterium
ACGTTGCGGCGCAACGATCCGCCTGCATAATAGCGCTAGCGCACGGCCGACACGTCCTGCGCAACGAGGGGTATCAGGGGAACAGCATGCCGATGACCGTCACTGTGCGAGCGGGCGAGACGGCACAGGAATTTTCTCTGAACGATGTCGCCACGATCGGCCGGTCGCTTGAGAACGACCTGGTGCTGGATGCGCCGAACGTGTCGCGCCACCATGCCCGGCTGATCCGTGCGGGCGCGGTCGTGCAGGTGATGGACCTGGGGAGCGCAAACGGGACACGCCTCGATGGCCGGGAGATTGAGCCCCGCTCGGCGCTTGTTTTGCGGGCGGGTGCGCGCCTGGGCGTCGGGCCTTACGAGATCGAGGTAACGGGGGACGGCAGCCGGGGCCTGCCTGCGCACCTTTCGGGCCAGTTCTTCGGCGCCCAGGGCATCGCGCCGCCGGCCGGGGGCGCCGATGCGACCGCCGTCTTCGTGTCCCAGCCAAAGTTGTTCATTACGGCCGGCGGCTCGTCCTTCGAAGTCTCGCTTCAGGGCGAAAACATCTCGCTGGGACGCGACCCTGCGAGCGACATCGCTATCTCGTCGGACGTGGTCTCGCGCACCCACATGCGCCTTAAGCGGGTGCCGGGCGGCTACCAGCTGGACGACATTCGTGGACAAAACGGCGTCCGCCTTGGCGGCCAGCGGTTGCAGGGCCCCTACCTGCTGCGCGATGGGGATGCGCTCGACATCGCGGGCGACGTGACGCTGCGCTATTCCGATCGGCCGGCCGGCCCCGCGCCCCAGGAACGGCGGCTCGAGACGGCGGGCCGCGGGGAGGTGGTCGTTGGCCGCGGCCAGGACTGCGACATCCGCCTCGAGCATCCTTCTGTCTCGCTCCGCCATGCGCGGCTGGTGACCGTGGGCCGGGACCGGACGATCGAGGATCTGGGCTCGACCAACGGCACCTTCGTTAACGGCCAGCGTCTCTCTCCGGGTGTGCCGGTGCGAGTGACCGATGCGGACGCCGTACGCATCGGGCCGATCAAGCTAACGCTGTCGCCAGAGGCGATCGAACACTACGACGAATCGCGGGACATCGGCCTCGACGCGGTGCTTCTCGAACAGCGCGTGACGGACAAGATAAACCTGCTGCAGCAGATCTCGTTTTCCATCCGGCCACACGAATTTGTGGCTGTGGTGGGGACTTCCGGGGCGGGAAAGTCGACACTGCTGGGTGCGCTGAGCGGGCTGAAGCCCGCGACGGGGGGCACCATCCTCCTGAATGGCACACCTCTCTACGAGAACTTCTCGGCGTTCCGGACGACACTCGGCTATGTGCCCCAGGACGACATCCTGCACAAGGAACTTCCGGTGCAGAAGGCGCTCGAATATGCCGCGGCGCTGCGCCTGCCGGACGATACGTCGTCGGCAGAGCGGAAAGAGCGCGTCGAACAGGTGCTCAAACAGCTTGAGCTCGACCAGCGACGGAACGTGCCCATCAGCCGGCTGAGCGGCGGCCAGCGCAAGCGTGTTTCGATCGGCGCAGAGCTCCTCACCCAACCCGGCCTCTTCTTTCTGGACGAAGCGACTTCCGGCCTCGACCCGGGGGTGGAAGGCCGCCTGATGAAACTCCTTCGCGGGCTGGCCGACGAAGGCCACACCATCATCCTGATTACGCACGCGACCAAGAACGTGATGCTTTGCGACCAGGTGGCGTTCCTGGCAAGAGGCGGCTACCTGGCCTACTACGGCCCGCCCGAGGAAGCGCTCAGCTACTTCGGCGTGCCGGACTTCGATGGCATCTACGACCGCCTCGATTCGGAATCGACGCCCGAGGAATGGGGCGCGCGTTTCGCCCATTCCCCGCAGTTCAGCCAGAACGTGGCGACCCGGCTGGCGGCGAGCGGCGTCCCGATCGTCGGTGGTGTGCCCACGGCGCCGCCGCGACGCGAATCCTCGGGTGCGCGGCTGCGGGTGCGCAAGTCCAACCCCTTCCGCCAGCTGTGGGTGCTGGCGCGGCGCTACTTCGACATCATCCGGCGCGACCGTGTGAACCTGCTGCTGCTCTTCCTGCTCGCGCCGATCATCGCCTCCATCGACCTCATCGCCTGGCCCAACACGGTCCTGAATTACAAGACAGGCGACGCTACCAAGGCGATGACGATGCTCTTCCTCACGGCGCTCTTCCCGTTCCTGGTCGGCGCCCTCAGCTATGTCCGGGAGATCGTGAAAGAGTCCGCGATTTATACGCGCGAGCGCACGGTTTCGCTCGGCATTGGGCCCTACATCGGCTCGAAGGTGATCATCGCCCTGCTCTTCGCCTTCTATCACGCAGCGGCCATACTCATCGTCAAACGCCTCGCCATTGAGATGCCCGGCGTCGGCTTTGATGGGCTTTTCAAGCTCTACATCACGATCACGCTCTCCGTCATGTCCGGGGTGATGGTGGCGCTGGTCATCTCCGCGCTGACTTCGAAAGAAGAGCAGGCGATGATGCTCGCGATCGGGGCGATCGTGCTCCAGGTCGTGTTCTCCGGTGGCCTCGTGCCCCTCGGCGACCTTGGCATCGCCGGCAAGGTGCTCGGCTCGGTCACCAGCACGTACTGGGCTTTCCGTGCCTCTACGACGTCGGTCGGCCTCTCGACGAAGTCCTGTCAGGGCGCGACCCTGGAGAATTGCGGCTTACCGGGGTTCGGGGGTCTCCCGGATGAAAGCGCCCGCAGGGTGACGTTCACGGGTGTGGATAAGGCGTTCGGCTCGATCTACGGCGGCGAGGTGATTACCTGCTGGCTTGCCATGATCGCCATCATCTGCGTGCTGGGGGTTATCCTCTTCGTCCTCCAGAAGCGCAAGGATACCCTCTGAGCGGGGCTGGCAGGCGAAGTCGGCGCGCGGCGAGGGCGGGATTGCCCGGCCCTCAGGGCGACGCGTACATTCGTGTCCTCGCAGGTGCGGATGGGTTGGTGCAATGGCTCTGCAGGTGACGGTCAGGCATGGCGACGCGCGCGAAGAGTTCCCATGCGCGGACCTTGTCTCGATCGGCCGTGGAGCGGAGAACGACATCGTCCTCCGGGACCCGCTCGTCTCCCGCCAACACGCACGCTTTTCGTATCGTGATGGCGCGTCCTTCGTGGTGGACCTCGGCAGCGGAAACGGCACGCGCGTCGCCGGCCGTGAACTTGCTCCGCGGGTGGAGACGGCGCTGCAGCCGGGCAGTGAAGTCTCAATCGGCGCCTACATCGTTTCCGTCCGGTGGCTGGCCGATTTCCACGAACCCGCCCGCCAGGGAGGGGCCACCGTCCTGGTAGGTCGCGATCGGCGGACCGTCATCGCCGCCATCGGGCCCAGCCTGTCGGTGACGATCGATGGCGGCGGCAGCTCTTCCTTCGCGCTCAAGGGTCCGGCTGTGACCATCGGACGCGACCCTGGCTGCGACGTCGTGATCGAATCGCCGCTCGTCTCTCGCCACCATATGACGCTCAGGCAGGAGGGCGCAGGCTACGCGATCGCCGAGGTGACGGGTCAGAATGGCGTCAACCTCGATGGTGTCTCGATCAGCGCTCCCTTCGTCTTACCGGCGGAAGCCTGGCTGGACATCGGCGGCGCGGTGCTGTTGGGTTACGCTTCGGCCCCTGGTGGCCAGGGGGAGATGGCGGCGGAAGGCGAGGTGCGGGCGCGCCTGGGCGCCGGCAAGCTGATCATCGGCCGCACGGTCATGGCGGACCTGGTGATAGACCATCCGCTCATCTCACGGCGGCATGCGCGGCTCGTCGCGACGCCGGCCGGGCACACCCTCGAAGATCTCGAATCGAGCAACGGCACCTGGGTAAACGGCCTCCGGCTCGAGCCGGGCGTGCCGCAGGCGGTCCGGGCCGGGGATGCGATCCAGGTAGGCCCAATCAGTCTCGTCCTCAGTGAAGACGAGATCCGGCCCCAGAGTTCGTCCAACGCGATCTCGCTCGACGCTATCGGGCTGGAAAAGCGGGTGAACGCGCAAACGAACCTGCTGCAGCACATCTCGCTCGCCATACGGCCGCACGAGTTCGTCGCGATCGTGGGTGTCTCCGGGGCCGGCAAGACGACGCTGGCGGGGGCCTTGAGCGGCATGGCCCCGGCCACGGGCGGGACTGTGCTGGTGAACGGCATGCCGCTCTACGAAAACTGGGGCGCCTTCAGGACAGCACTCGGCTTCGTCCCCCAGGACGACATCCTCCACAAGGAGCTGACCGTCGAGCGGGCGCTGGGCTACTCCGCCGCCCTGCGGTTGCCGTCCGACACCACCAGCGAGGAGCGGGCGGCCCGCGTAGACGCGGTGATCGAGACCCTTGGCCTCCAGGAGCGGCGGAAGGTCCCCATCGCCCGCCTCAGCGGCGGGCAGCGCAAGCGCGTGTCGATCGGGGCCGAGTTGCTGACGGAGCCGGGCCTGTTCTTCCTCGACGAAGCGACCTCCGGCCTTGATCCCGGCACCGAGGTCCTGATGATGCGGCTGCTTCGGAAGATCGCGGACGAGGGCCGGACGGTGATCCTGATCACGCACGCGACGAAGAACGTGATGCTCTGCGACCACGTGGTCTTCCTCGCAAAAGGCGGGCACCTCGCCTTTTTTGGCCCGCCGGACCAGGCCCTGAAAGCGTTCGAAGTCGACGATTTCGACGGCATTTATCAGCGCATAGACGGCGAACTCACGCCCGCCGAGTGGGCCGAAATCTACCGGCGTTCACCGCAACACGCGGCGCTCGTGGAAGGGCGCCTGGCGGGAGCGGGCACAAGCCCGGCCAGGGCGGCGCCCATCGCTCCGAAGCAAGATCCCACCCGCGCCCGGCCGGTGCACCCGATCTCGGCGATCAAACAGCTCTGGATCCTGTCGCGGCGCTACCTCGAGATCACCTGCCGCGACCGTGCGCTGCTGCTCATCCTGGCGCTGATCTCGCCAGCGATAGGCATCGTCGACTTCGTGGCAACGAAGCGTGACGTCCTCGATCCGGTAGGCGGGAACTCCACCAAGGCGCTCACCTTTCTGTTTCTCTCCGCGCTCTTCCCGTTCATGGTCGGGCTCCTCGGTTCCGTGCGAGAGATCGTCAAAGAGTCTGTGATTTACCAGCGCGAACGGAGCGTCGCGCTCTCCGTGACGCCGTACATTGGCTCCAAGGTGGTGGTGGCGCTGCTTTTCGCGCTCTATCACGCAGTGATGCTGACGGGGATCAAAGTGCTGGCGGTGGAGATGCCGGGGGTCGGGCTCCAGGGCTTCGCGATGTTGTATGTCACCAGCGCCCTCGCGGTGCTTTCGGGGACGGTGACGGGGCTGACGATCTCCACGTTCGCGCGGCGCGAAGAACAGGCGATGATCCTCGCGGTGGCGGCGATCATCATGCAGATCGTCTTTTCCGGTGCGCTCATTTCGCTCGCCGACCTCGGGCCCTCGGGCGTCGGCGTCGGCTACATCACCAGTACGCATTGGGGCTTCAAGGCCGACACAGCCGCCGTCGGCCTAACGTTCGAAAAGTGCTCGCAGCTCTCGCTGGTCGAATGTGACCTGCCGGGGTTCCGGGCGCTCGCGGATGAACCCGCGCGGCAGGTGACGTTCAAGCCGCTGCGCGAAGGCTGGGGAGATATCTTCGACGCGGACATCTTCGTGTGCTGGGGGGCGATGCTGGCGATCATGAGTTTCCTCGGCGTCGTCACGGTCATCCGCCAACGGATGAAGGACACACTCTGAAGGACAGACTCTGACAGCCGATTGCGCCCGGTTGCGTGCGCCGCGTACATTCGCCGCACCGGGTAGTCCCGCCGGAGGCACCGCTCGATGCCGCTTACCGTCACCATCACCAGCGATGGCAGATCGCAGCAGTTCACCTTCGACGGGGACGTGACGATCGGTCGCGACCCGGCGAGCGCACTCGTCCTTTCCGACCCGGAGATCTCGCGACGCCACGCGCGCCTCTCGGTCGGCCCTGGCGGAGTGACGCTCGCGGACCTGGGGAGCGGCAATGGCACGTGGTTCGGCGGCCGCGAACTCGAACCACGAGTAGAGACGCCACTGCCGGAAGGCGCTTCGTTCGGCGTGGGGTCCTACACGCTGACGGTGTCCACGGCTGCGAACGGCGCCACGGTGGTCGCGTCCGCGCGGGCAACGCCGGTCTTGAGCGCCACGCCGGGCCTCCTGGAAGACCTTGCCGGCACGGTGATGCTGCGCCCGGCCTTTCGCCTTCACATCGTTAACGACGGCGCCTCTTCGACGGTGGAGCTCATCCGGCCGATCGTCACCATCGGGCGCGACCCGGGGAGCGATGTGGTGATCGATTCCCCCGTGATGTCGCGCTACCACATGCGGCTGCGTGGCGGACCGCTCGGGTACGAGGTGGAAGAGGTCCGCGGCCAGAACGGCGTACTGATCGACGGGGTGGAGTTCACCGGCCGGGCCGTGCTCCGGAACGGCTCCCGCATGGATATCAGCCAGGGCCGCGTTGTCCTTCAGTACAGCGAGACTGAGCCCGCGCAGCAGGAGCCGGAGAAGAGCATCCGCGCGCCGATAGGCGGCCAGGAAGAGCTCATCATCGGCCGCGACGAGACGGCCGGGCTCGTGCTCGGGCACCCTGCCGTCTCGCGCCGCCACGCGCGCATTGTCACGCGCGGCGGCATCAGGGCGATCGAGGACCTCGGTTCGAGCAATGGCACATTCGTGAACGGGATCGCACTCGAGCCGGGCGTGCCCCGGTCGCTTTCGCCAACGGACTTCATCCGCATCGGCCCCATCAACCTTGTGCTGAGCGGCGACGAGATTCGCGAACAGGGGGACTCAAGAGCGATCGCGATCGACGCCGTCGGGCTTGAACGGCGGGTGAACGACAAGACGAACCTGCTCCAACAAATATCGCTCGCGATTCGCCCGCACGAATTCGTGGCGGTGGTGGGCGTCTCCGGGGCGGGGAAGTCGACTTTGTTGGGGGCACTCTGCGGGCTCGCGCCGGCCACAGACGGCGCCGTCTTCCTGAACGGCATGCCGCTCTACGAGAACTGGAGTGCGTTCCGCACCTCGCTCGGCTTCGTGCCGCAAGACGACATTTTGCACAAGGAGCTGACCGTCCAGCGCGCACTCACCTACGCAGCCGCCCTGCGGCTGCCATCCGATACGACCGGCGCCGAGCGCGCCCACCGCGTGGACGAAGTGATCAAGACGCTCGGATTGCAAGAGCGGCGGGACGTACCGGTGGGCAAGCTGAGCGGCGGACAGCGAAAGCGCGTCTCGATCGGCGCGGAGCTCCTGACGGAGCCAGGGCTGTTCTTCCTCGACGAAGCAACCTCGGGGCTCGACCCGGGCACGGAAAGCCAGCTCATGCGCCTGCTTCGCCGCCTCGCCGACGAAGGGCGGACGATCGTCCTCGTGACGCACGCCACCAAGAACGTGATGCTCTGCGACCAGGTGGTGTTCCTGGCGAAAGGCGGCCACCTGGCCTTCTTCGGCCCACCGGACGAGGCGCTCACCTACTTCGGCGTCCAGGACTTCGACGGCATCTACGAGCGGCTCGACGGCGAATCGACGCCCGCGGCCTGGGCGGCCATGTACCGCGAGTCGCCTCAGTACGCCGCGCTCGTAGAAGGCAGGCTTGCCGCGGCCGCCGCGGCGCTCGCCCGCAACCCGGAGGGGACGAAGTCCCAGCGTGCAAAGGGGCCGCGCCCGATTTCGCCGTTCGCGCAGCTGACGGTGCTCGCCCGGCGCTACTTCGAGATCATCGGGCGGGACAAGGTCTTTCTCGCGATCCTCCTATTGCTCGCTCCGGCGATCGGGGCGATCGACTTCGTCGCAACGAAGTCCAACGTCTTCAACTTCACCACGGGCAACACGCCCAAGGCGATGGCATTCCTCTTCCTGACGGCGCTCTTCCCCTTCATGATCGGGGCACTCTCTTCCGTCCGCGAGATCGTTAAAGAGGCAGTGATCTATCAGCGGGAGCGTTCGGTGGCGCTCGGCGTGGCGCCCTACCTTGGGTCGAAAGTGCTGGTCGCGCTGCTCATCGCGCTCTATCACGCGGCAGCGCTGACGCTGATCAAAGCGGTCGCAGTCGACTTCCCCGGCGCCGGGCTGACGGAGTTCCTCTCGCTTTACATCACGATCGCGCTGGCGGTGCTCTCGGGCGTGATGTTCGGCCTCGTGATCTCGGCGATCACGCGCAAGGAAGAGCAGGCGATGATGCTCGCGATCGGCGTCATCATCATCCAGATCGTGTTTTCCGGTGGACTCGTCTCGCTCACGGACCTGGGGCCGGCGGGGAAGGTGCTGGGCGGAATCACGAGCACCCACTGGGCCTTCCGTGGCTCCACCACGGCATCAGGGCTGACGCTCGACGGGTGCTCCCACGATTCGTTGGCGAACTGCCGCCTGCCCGGGTTCGGCTCGCTTGAAGACGACGGCGCGCGGCGGCTTGCGTTCGATACGGTCGACCAGAGTTGGGGCGGCATCTTCGACACGAGCATCGCGGTCTGCTGGATAGGGATGGTATCGATCATCGCAGCGCTCGCGGTAGTGCTGTTCGTGTTGCAGAAGCGGAAGGACACGCTGTAGCTGCGCGCGCTGGCGGTGGCAGCCTGGCCGTGCGGATAGCGAAGGATCGCAGCGCTTGCTCACGCGCGCGCTACGGATGCCGCGCACTAAAGTACCGCCCCGCGGAGCTCGGTATCCCAATTCCGTTGCGGTCGAAGGCCACCCTCTCCATGGGAACCGCGACCAACGGGAGCGACAGGCTCAGACGACGAACCAGGAACCGCGCTCCGGACCGCCGTCCCGAGAACGGCTGCCGCTTCCTGCGGTCGCGGTTCCAACGTCATCCCTTTCAGATACCCTGGTTTGCGGCCGCGGGCGTCAGTTCTCGGCGTGGACCCTCTCCGCGTCCTTGCCCGCCAGCCAGGGGCGGCCGCTCCAGACCCAGGCGAAGTCGCGGCGGCTGACGCCCATGAGCATGCCGAAGAGCGCGCTCGGGTGGATGAAGAGGCCCGCGGTCGGGTCGCGCTGTTCGCTCAGGGCGTAGCGGCACTGGTTCGCCTCGAGCCGCGCCGCCAGCGCGGGAACGTCGTCGGCTTCGATATAGCACATATAGAGCGAGGCGCCGCGGCGGTGGTAGAAACGGTCCATGGCGCCGCCGCCCGAGGTGCGCGTGACCTCGATTCGGTCCAGGCGGTCAGGCGGATTGAAGAGCGTGAGCGTGCCGTCGTAGCCGAAGTTGTGGCTCTCGATCGGGCTGAAGCGAGTCGCGTCGAGGCCGAAGATGCGGACGTAGTGGGCGGTCGTCGCCTTCGCGTCGGCCACCGGGTTCGTGACCTCGTAGACGAAGCGCATCGCCTTGCCCGCGGGCTCGCGCGAGCCATCGGCGCTGATGACCGTGGGCATGCCGTGGGTCATCTCCTCCGCCAGGTAGAGGCGGCCGTCCTCTTCGCGGTAGGCGACGTCAAGTTTGTCGAAGTGGCGGGCGATCTCGTCCACGTCCGGGGTGGAGAAACCCACGCCATAAAGGCCCGACGTCCAGCCGGCGGCGAAGCGCGAGATGCGGCCGGGGTCGTGCGGCTCGAGGAACTCGAACTCGGTCGCGCCCGCGCGGACGGTGGTGCGCTTCGCCCCGAGCAGCGGCGATTCGTCCTCGCCCACGCGCTCGGCCCCGAACAGCGCCTTCCACCGCTCGACCGCCGCCTTGCGGTCCGGGACGACGATCTGGATGCGGTCAACGTAGCTCAGCATGGCGAGGATTGTAGCGCGCGGTGAACGCGGCCGTCGCTCGGCGCACGGGAACCGCGCGCGTGAGCAAGCGGACGATCCACCAACGCCCGCCGTCTTCCGCCCGGACGGCCACCGATCGTGTGGGGTGATGCGCTCCCTGACGGTCGCGTGTACGGATGGGAATGCCTGACGTACAGCGGAACCATCCGCGGTTGACGAACGTTCTACTGGTAGTACGGTGTTTGGGCGCCCCCTTCATCTCCACACGTGGAGGGCTCCTGCAATGGGCGAAAACGAAGAGACCATCCCCTGCCGCCTCATCCCCGTGCTCGCGCTGGTGATCGAGGGCAAGCGCAACAAGGAGATCGCGGAGGAGTGCTCCTTTGCCGAGCACACCGTCGAGAAGTACGTCTCGGACTTGCTCACGCTCTATGGCTGTCACAGCCGCACGGAGCTGGCCCTGAACCCGGAAGCGCGGGCCGCCGTGGGACGCGGCGAAATTGGGGGGGGTTCCGTATAGGCACCCGGGCCGCGAATGCGGATACTGCCCACGGAGGTCAGCCATGGATGATCCTGTGGTCGCCGCAATCGACAAGCAAAAGGCCATTCCGTCCCTAACCCGACGGCGGTTGTTGCAGGCCGGAGCGGCCGGGTCGGTCGCAATCGTCGCCACATTTGTCATCCGAGAATCGGCGTCGGCGGTCGCGACCTGGACGGTTTGGAGCCCGATGACCACCGCGAGCCCGTGGTGCGCAAGCGACTACAGCGGGCGTCCCGACGACGCCCTTGACATCGGAGGGGCAGGCGGCGGGTTCGGGGTCCTCAAGTTTACTGCGGGGCCGCGAAACGGCTGGGGCTACATGAGCAGCTTCGCGAACTCCTGCTCGACGACTACGTATCCGAGTCATCGCCGGATGACAATCTCACTTTGGACAGACGATAGTCCCGTGCAATACGTGGGCGGCCTCATCGCATCGCACGTCGTCCCGTGGCTTGCGGAGAATCAGTGGGCGTGGGGAGGTGGAACCGCATTCTGTAAAGTGGGGGCAGGAGGCACTCCTCTCGCGGACTGCTGGACGGGAACGCATATCCACTATGGTCACGTCGAAGGAGGAGATCACAAATGCCTAACCTCATCATTGCCAAGTTCAGCTGCCGGACGGTTCTATCTGGGTACACCGACGGCGGAGTCAAACTGGTGAACTGGATCGGCTCATGCGTCCATCAGACCCAGGGGCAGGTCGCTTGCTTCGACTACCAGCACTAATCACGAGGGA
>JAYUAG010000247.1:0-1925 GCA_043741475.1 Thermoflexaceae bacterium
CTACTACTCAAGCTGTAGTCTCTCCAAAACCGCCGATACTTCGGCCGTGAGGTCCCCGCCAACCATGCCAGCCCACAAGCCGCAGCCCGCGAGAAAGCCAGCGCCGACGCTGGAGCCGTCCGCTCCGGGCCGGCGATTCACTTCACCGAGGTTCACGCTTCCCGCGCTGGGGTTAGTGAGCGTTGTCGCGGCGGTGTTCGGGGTGCTCCTCGCCCTCGGTGTCACCGGCGATTCGCCGCAGGCGCTGAACGTCACGACCTGCACGGTGAGCACGCCGGGATGCGAGCTTCGTGCGCCCACGCACATTCACGCCAACTTCTCGCTCGTCATTCGCGGCCAGCGCTTCGACTTCAACCAGCCCCAGTTCCTCTCCGTCGAGGGCAACGACCGCAGCGCCGTAGCTCACCTTCATGCCCCACGTTTTGGCGTCGTGCATGTGCACCGCACAGGCACGAGTTGGGGAGAGTTCCTGGAGTCCATCGGCTTTGCCCTCAACGACCCTTCCATCCCTGGTACGACCGTGGCCGCCACCTGCCTGAAACTGCCCGACGGGCAGAAGCTGTGTGCGACCGGTGGCGAGACCTTCAAGTTCTTCGCGAACGGCATCCGCGTAGATGGGATTGCGTTCAACGACATCAGCGACCTTGACCGCGTCCTTTTGAGCTTCGGCGCCGACTCCGACGCCACCGTGGCGCAGCAGATCGCACAGCTCGGAGACGACGCCTGCATCCCCTCCGAGCGCTGCACCGACCGCATCCCGAAGGGCGAACCGCCGGAACCATGCACCAAGAGCAATGACACCTGCGTCAAGACTGGGGGTTGATGAGGAGCCCGACCATTCAGATCCGTTTACAGCGGCTTGCCACGGGCTTAGTTTAGAAACTACAGTAGCAGTCGTACTACGGCGGAGGCATGGTTGGCCATGGAACTGATCATCGTGCTGCTGACGGGCCTGACGACGGGCGGGCTCACCTGCCTCGCGGTGCAGGGCGGGCTGCTCGCGTCCGTCGCTTCGGCGCGGGCAGGGGCGCTGGCGCCAGCCGTAGCCCAGCAACCGATGTCCAACACGGCCAGGCGAAAGCAGGAGCAAAGGGCGCGGCGCCAGGCGACGGTCGCCGTTGGTTCCGCCCCCGGCCCGTCGGACGGGCCGATCCTCGCCTTCCTCGGGGCCAAGCTCATCGCCTACACCGCCCTCGGTGTCCTGCTCGGGGCGACGGGGTCGCTCATCGGCGTGAGCGCGACCACTCGTGGCTGGCTTCAGCTCTTCGCCGGCCTCTACATGGTCGCCACGGCCCTCAACCTGCTCCAGATCCATCCCGCGTTTCGCTATGTGGTGTTACAGCCGCCGGCGTTCCTCACCCGGCGCGTCCGGTTAGTCTCCAAATCCGGCAGTGCATTCGCTCCGGCATCGCTCGGGTTCATGACCGTCCTGATACCGTGCGGCACCACGCTCGCGGTCGAGTTCTTCGCCCTGAGCACGGGCAGCCCGCTCTATGCGGGGGCGTTGATGTTCGCCTTCACGCTTGGGACGATGCCCGTCTTCTACTTCCTTGGCCGGTTGACAACGCGCATGCAGGGGGAGCGGCAGGCTCGTTTCATGGGTTTCACCGCCGCCGGCGTGCTGCTGCTCGGCTTCCTCTCCATCAATACCGCCATGAACCTGCTGGACTACCCGTTCACTTACCGCGACCTGGAAACGAATCTCGCCGCCCTGCCGGAGCGCATCGCGGGCCGCTCACTCGATGGCGCGGCCCAGGCAGCCGCCGTTCCGACGTTTTCGCCGGCTGCGTCGGCGCGCCAGCTGGTAACCTTGGCCGGGCCGACCAGCACCGAAACCGCCAAGGCGCCCGCCGCAACAGCCGCCCAAGGCGGTGCGGAGGCGGCAAAAGCGGCATCCGGGACGGACGCCCAGGTGTTGAAGTTGG
>JAYUAG010000248.1:0-4727 GCA_043741475.1 Thermoflexaceae bacterium
CGCGCGGTCCTCGAGCGGCGGGTTGTGGAGGCCGGCGCGCACGTCCCGGTAGTGGCGCTCGATCGGCCGCCGCTTCTGCAGACTGACGCCGCCGACCACGCGCATGGCGAGGTCGACCGCCTCGATGCAGTTGTTGAGCGTGTCCACCTTAGCGATGGCGATGTTCGCCGCTGGCCACGGCCCGGACGTCTCGCCCCGCTCCCAGGCCGCTGCCGAACCGTATACGAGCGCCCGGCTGCGCTGCAGCAGCAGCGCGATTCGCGCGATTCGCGTGCGCACGCCCGGGTACTCCCGGATCGTCTTCTGCGAGTTCGGCGTCCGTTCGTTGGCGAAGGCCACGGCGTATTCGAGCGCCGCCTGGGCGACGCCGATCGTGGTCGCCGCCACGCCGAGCGCGAACCACGCCATCGCGCTCGCGCCGCGCATGTCGCCCGCCTCCACCCCCCGCCGCGAAGCGATCCGGTCAGCTGGCAACAGGCAGCCTTCGAACACGACGTCGTGGCTTCCGGTCGCCCGCATCCCCAGTGCGTCCCACGTCTCTTCCACGCGGAAGCCCTCGTCGTCTCGATAGACGACGAAGCTCGCCACCTCCGGCTCGGCGCCCGGCACATCGACCCGCGCCAGCACGATGAAGTACTTGAGGATAGGCGCCATCGTCGTGAACGTCTTTCGGCCCGTCAGCCGCCAGCCACCTTCGACCGCCACCGCGGCCGTGTCCGGTAGCCCGCCGCCGGCCGGGCTGCCGAGCCCTTCCTCCGTCGCCACCGTATTGCAGAGCCAGCCCTCTTCGACGGCGCCACGGCAGAACTCGTCGAACCAGGCGTCGCTGTAGGTGCGTGACTCGCGCTGTGCCCCGAACAGCTTGGCGTGCATCATGAACGCGAGCGCGGTCGAGCCGTCGCCGCGCGCAAGCTCTTCCTGCACCCGGAGAAACGTGGTGAGCGGCGCCTCGTAGCCGCCGTGGCTGCGCGGCACGGTGAGCCGCATGAAACCGGCCGCCCTCAGTTCTTCGAAGTTCTCAAACGGGAAGCTTGCTTCGCGGTCGTGCAGCGCCGCGCGGGCTGCGAAGCCAACCGCCAGCCCCCGGGCGACCGAAACAAAGTCTGGATTCTCCATGCGCCGAGTCTACCGCTCGATCAGGTAGCCGTCGGCCACAGCGCCGACGGACGGACGCTGGATTCCAGGAGCGTCGCCGCGCATGGGGTCGTTTATGATCGGGGAGTCATGCCCAGCGCCGCCATCGGTCTGTTCGTTCACCTCCTCGACGCCGCCTTCGCCCGCCCGCACTCGCCCGATGGTGACACGCACTCGTTCCTCGGGAACCTCACCACCCTGCCGCCCGAGGCGCTCGACTGGCTGCCCGAAGGCGGCGGACGCTCGGCACGTGACATCGCCCTCCACGTCGGCTGGGGGAAGTTCATGTACGACGACTACGCCTTCCGCTCTGGCTCGCTGCGCGGAGACGCGGCCCCTGCGATCCCCACCAACGCGGCCGACATGACGGTCGACGAACTCGTTGCCTGGCTGCGCGAGGGCCACGCCCGGCTCATGGAGAGCGCCTCGTCGCTCGACGACTCCGGCCTCACCACCCAACGCCCGACCAACTGGGGTGGCCGCGCCACCACCCGCTGGATCCTCCAGGCGATGATCGAGCACGACCTCTACCACGCTGGCGAAGTAAACCATCTCCGCGCGCTCTACACGAAGTCCGACAATTGGGCTTACGAGCCGTAGGCTCGTCTCCGCACTCCCCCTCGCCCGCAGAGCGGGAGAGGAGAATCCCTACCCGGGGGGTGAGGGACTACGCCGCACTCACCGCGAGAGCAGCATCCCGCAGGTCCGCGTAGGCCGCCTCCACGTGTTCCTTCATCCGGCCGATGTCTGGCATGACCCGCGGTTCGCAGATCAGACCGAAGTAAAGACTGCGCTCGTACGTCCCGATCGCGACCCCGTACCCCAGTGATGACCCGAGTGCGAGGATGCCGATCGTGTCCGTCATTCGGCGCCCGGTGAGGTACTGCGGCACCTGCACGCCCGGCACGTTCGTCGCCACGAAGTTGATACCGGAACCCGGCGCCTGCAGCGCGGGCGGCGATGGCAGCGGCGGCACGAGGCTCCGCACCGTCGCCAGCGCGTCCAGTACGGAGCTGGTTACGGCAGCCTGCATCCCGACGATCGAGGGCGGCATCGCGTCCGCCGATTCCATCATCAGCTCCAGGCCCTGCGCCTGTCGCTCCTCCTTGATCTTCATCGTCGCATCGCGCACGAAGGCGAGCCTCTCGGCCGCATCCATCGGCGCGGCGGGTACCATCGGGAACATCATCGAGACACGGTTGCCGAGCGCCCCACCCTGATCCGTCCGGCGCACGCTCACCGGGCAGCCGAGCCGCAGGAACTGTCCGTTGAGCGCGTAGCCCTTCTCCGCCAGGTAGCGCGCGGCGCCTTCGCTCAGCACCGCGAGGACAACGTCGTTCACAGTCCCGCCCAGCGCGCCGCGGATACCGCGCACCTCGCCGAAATCGAACTTTGACCAGGCGAAGTCGCGCCGGTAACTCACCGGCCCGGCGTTCCAGGGCGCGGCGACGACCGGCCGCGACGCGAGTTCCATCATCGTCCGCGTCGCCTGGTTGAAGAGCGCCGTCCGTTCGCTCACCAGCTCTGGGTCGCGGACGAGGCCCTGTTGTCGCCGCGCGGACTCTATCTGCTGCTGGACGATGTCGAGCCACGCGGCGTTCATCGCCTCGAGGGGCGCCGGCGGTTGTCGCGGCGCCCAGGGCTTCTCGGGCGGCGGCGTGGCGGCCGGTTCCGGTTCGAAATCGAGCACGACCGTCGTAAGCTCGATCCCGGACACACCGTCGATTACGCAATGGTGGATCTTCCACACCAGGCCGGAACGTCCGCCCGGCGCGCCGTTGATGATGTGCATCTCCCACAGTGGCCGCGACCGATCCATCACGCTCTCGTTGATCTCCATCGTCGCGCGGATCAGCGCCGCCTCGTCCGCGCCCGCCGGCAGCGTCTGTTCGAAGATGTGGTTCTCGATCCGGAACTGGGGGTCGTCCTCCCAGGTGGCGTGGTTGAGGTTGAAGGGCACGAAGTTCAGGCGTTGCCGGTAGCGCGGCACGAGGTGCAGTCGCGCGGTCATGTGTTCGGTCACCGCCGCCAGCGAGAGCGGCCCATCGAAGATCCCGAGGGACCCGATATGCATGGGCCCGTTGAATGATTCGTTGTAAAGAAACGAGGCGTCCTGCGCCGTCAGGCGTGTTGAGAGCGATTGGAGTTGCGCGGCGTCGGGCACGGCCATCCTCCCCATCAGGGATCTGAGGGCCATCACTATGCTCGCCGCGCCGGGTACCTGTCAATGGTATTTCGTACGCCCAACGGGGGGGTTGCGCGGCGTGCTATACTCCCCGCCGATCACGCCTCAACTGCCTGAAGGAGAGTCCCGAAACCATGGCTAAGACCAAAGCTTCCCTTCCCCGCACCCGCCGCCTGCGTGGCGGCCAGGACGTCGCCCTCAGGCTCATGACTGCCGACGACGCCGAGGCCATCCTTGGCTTCAGCCAGACCCTGGCCGAAGAAGACGTGCTCTTCCTCCGTTCCGACATCACCACGCCCGAGGGCGTCGCCTACTGGGTGGCGAACATCGAGACCGGCGCCACCGTCAGCCTGCTCGCGGAAATTGACGGCGCGATCACCGGCTACGCCAGCGTCCACCTCAACCCAGCGCGCTGGACGCGGCGTGTGGGTGAGCTGCGCGTGAACGTGGGGCCCGCCTACCGCAGCCTGGGCCTCGGGCGCGTCCTCGTGAACGAGATCTTCGACCTTGCCCGCACGCTCGACCTGAAGAAGCTCTCCGCCCAGATGACCGTCGAACAGCAGCGCGCCGGCCAGGTCTTCCGCAAACTCGGCTTCCGTGCGGAGGCGATCCTCACCGATTGGGTCGAGGACCGCGCCGGCAAGCCACACGACCTCGTCGTCATGGCCTACGATCTCGAGGGGCTCAGCGACCAGGTCGACGAGCCTCTTCGCGTCTGACGTGCCTGCGCGCGAATCCAGCCTTGCATCCGAGGCCGCGGCCGGCGCCGAATTTGTGCGCCTTATGGTCGACCCCGTCTACTTCGGCGTCGGTGTCCCGCGCGGTGATGGCCGCCATGTCCTCGTCCTGCCCGGCCTCTTCGCCAACGACTTCTATCTGCAGCCGATGCGCACCTGGCTTACGCGCATCGGCTACCGGCCCGTGCGCTCCACCCTCGCCGTGAACGCTGGCTGCTCCGAGCGCCTCTCCCGCCAGATCGAAGCTGAACTGGAACGCCGCACCGGGCACGAGGCGCCCATCTCGATCATTGGCCACAGCCGCGGCGGCATTCTCGGGTGGGCGATTGCCGCCCGCCTCGGCAGCCGCGTGCACTCGCTCATCCTCCTCGGTTCGCCCGCGCCGGCGCTCGCGACGGCCATGCGCGCCGGCTACGCAACCGGACAGATCGCCGCGGGCGTCCCGCGCGGGCTGATCGATTCGGCTACCCGCGCCCGCCAGGTGCTCGATCCCAGATGCGACTTCCCCGCCTGCGGCTGCCCCTTCACCACCGCCCTCGCGATGCCACTCGCCGCCAGCACCCACGTAACCGCGATCGTTAACCCCGACGACCCGGTCGTGCCGATATCGACCGCGCGTCTCCGAGGCGGCGAGAACATCGAAGTGCGGGGCACCCACAGCGGCCTCGCCG
>JAYUAG010000249.1:0-4715 GCA_043741475.1 Thermoflexaceae bacterium
CTGACGGGCAACATGGGCACCATGCAAATGTTCGGCTTCTTCGCCCAGATCCTTCAGCAGCGCCAGGCGCAGCGCAAAGACGACCTCGTGAGCCTGCTCATGGACTCGGAACTCGAAGGCGACAGGCTTACGGACGACGATGTGCTCTGGTTCGCGTTCCTCCTCATCCTCGCGGGCAACGAGACCACGCGGAACGCCATGTCGGGTGGTCTCATGGCGCTCTGTGAGCACCCGGATCAGAGGAAGCAGTTGCGCGACGACATGTCGCTCCTTCCCTCGGCGGTCGAAGAGATGCTCCGCTGGGTGTCGCCGGTGATGCACATGGCCCGCAACACGCTGTCCGACGCAGAGATCAACGGCAACCCGATCAAGAGAGGCGAGCGCGTCGTCATGTGGTATCCCTCGGTGAACCGCGACGAGCGTTACTTTAAGGACCCTGAACGCTTCGACATCACGCGCTCGCCCAACGAGCATCTCGCTTTCGGCATCGGTGAGCACTTCTGCCTCGGCGCCGGCTTCGCGCGGCTCGAGATGAAGATCATGTTCGAGGAGCTGTTCAAGCGCTTCCCGAAGCTGGAGATGTCTGGCCCGGCCGAGCGGCTGCGGTCCAACTTCATCGGCGGCATCAAGCACCTGCCGATTAGCCTGTAGAGGCCCTTGGCCCCTGGTGCGGACGCGGGAACCGCGCGGGTGAGCAAGCGGACGCGCGCTGCCGTCCGGCCTGCGGAACCATCGGGCGGCGCCCGGTGTACCCTTCGCGCGTGCCCCGTCTCCAGAATGCCGTGCTGCCTCTCTGCGCTCTGTGCCTCGTGGTCACGGGCTGCGGAAGCGCGGCGACGAGTGCGCCGAGACCAGACACCGCCGAGACATGTCCAGAGACCCCCCGGACCGGCGCCTCCCAGGAACTCGCCAATGACCTGGTCACGATGCGCGGCGACCTCCTGATCGCCCCTCGCGGTCAGTCGTACGTGAACCCGACGCTGCTCAGCGAAGAAGCCGGGCCGGCGTTCGCGGCGTGGGGTCACAACAAGGCCGTGTTCTTCCGGAAGCCTGGCGCGTCCGGGGAGATATCGATCACGGGCCGGCGGCTGGATGCGGCCGGAGTGGTGAAGTTTGTCTCAGGCGGGGCCACGCGCGTGAGCGATGCCTTCGTCCTGCATGCCGGCGAGGGAAGCAACGTTACCGGGATGCTCATCCCCGCGTCAGGCTGCTACGAACTCTCGGTCACGGCCGGGGGACGGCGGGCGACGCTGGTCTTTGATACGACTCTTTGTTCGGCGACACCACTGGGAACGACGCCGGCCGCGGGCGCCATTCCGCCATGTTCGCGGTGAACGGATCGACATGTCCATCTGGAAGACCGGCGGCGAGCAGAATCAGGCCGCGAGCGCAGCCTTCGCCTGGCCCGCAAGCGTCGCGAACGCGTCCGGCCGCGTGACGGCGAGGTCCGCGAGGGACTTCCGGTCGAGTTCGATCCCGGCGAGCTTGAGGCCGTGGATGAGCCGGCTGTAGTTCAGCTCGTGCAGCCGGGCGGCGGCGTTGATGCGGATGATCCAGAGTTCGCGGAAGTCGCCCTTGCGGTCGCGGCGCGCCTCATAGCTGTAGCGGAGGGCATGCATCATGCTCTCGTTGGCGCGCTTGATCAGGCGGTGACGCTGGCCAGCATGGCCCTTCGTCAGCCCGAGGATCTTTCGATGCCGTCGCTGGGCGGTGACGCCCCGCTTTACTCGGCTCATGGTTCTGGCTCCTTGTTAGGTCGTGTAGCTCAGCCCTGACCCGCGAGGAGGGTCTTGATGCGCCCGGCCATCGCCGGCGCGACCTCTACGGTGCGGCCAAAGAGTACGGTGATCTCCTGGCGCTTCTTTCGCCGGAAGTTGTTGCGGTGACCCTGCATGCGCATGATCTTGCCGCCGCCGGTTACGCGGAAGCGCGAGGCGGCGCCCTTGTGGGTCTTCATTTTGGGCATGGTTCAGTCTCCTGTAGCGGCGGCAACGGGCTCGGCCACGGCCACCGCCTCGTGATCGTCTTCTTCGTCGTCGTCATCTTCGCTGAGATCGTCCTCTTCGCCAACTATCGGCGCAGCCTCGGCCGCGGCGGTGACATCGGCGTCTTCTTCTTCGTGGGGGACAGCCTCGCCAGCGGCCTTCGCCGCGAGCAGGGCCTTTTGCGCCGCGAGGATCTTCTTCTTGTCGGGCGCAAGGATCATGTTCATGTGGCGCCCTTCGAGCATCGCGCTCTTTTCGAGCACGGCCACTTCCTCGAGGCTCTTGAGTACGCGATCGAGCAGGTTCTTGCCGATCTGGGGATGCGTGATCTCTCGGCCGCGGAACATAACCGTGACCTTCACCTTGTCGCCCTGCTTGAGCAGCTTGGCGGCCGTGCGCGTCTTGAAGTCGACGTCATGGTCGTCGATCTTCGGCTTCATGCGCACTTCGCGGAGCTGGGTGTTGCTCTGGTGCTTGCGCGCTTCCTTCTCTTTTTTCGACTGCTCGTACTTATAGCGGCCGAAGTCCATGAGGCGCGCGACCGGTGGCTGCGCCTGGGCTGCGACTTCCACGAGGTCGACGCCGCGCGTTCGCGCCATGCCGATCGCCTCTACGGTGCGGACAACCCCAACCTGGTGGCCCTCTTCGTCGATCAGACGGACTTCGGGCACCCGGATGCGCTCATTTATGCGCGGCTCGGGCGGCGTTGGCTTTGGTGGTGGCTTTGGTCGTTTCCTCAAACTACTTCCTGGGTCAGGTTCGGACGAAATTGAATGATAGCAAAGGTGAGCGGTTCGTGTATATGGCCCGGCTCCGCCGTAGGATGTCGCGAGCTGGAGCTGTCGAGCGAGTAGAGTGGTAACGACCATGCAATTCGCCCCCGTGAAGAAGGCCGTCATCCTCGCCGCGGGCGTCGGCACGCGCATGCTTCCCGCGAGCAAGGCCGTGCCGAAGGTCATGCTCCCCATCGTGGACAAGCCACTTCTCCAGTATGCCGTCGAAGAATGCGTCGCGGCGGGCATCACCGACATCGTCTTCGTCATCGCCGAAGGGCAGGAAGCCGTGCGCGACCACTTCAGCTCGGGCGGCCGGATCGAAGCCATGGTTCGGGCGAAAGGAGAGGCCGGACTGATCGCCGCCGTCGAGGGGCCGGCGACGATGGCGCGGTACTCGTATGTCTACCAGGACCAGCCGCTCGGACCGGCCCACGCTGTGCTCTGCGCGCGTGCGTTCCTTGAAGGCGAGCCTTTCGCCCTGATTTACCCGGACGACCTGATCCTCGGCCAGTCGTGTGTGGGCGAACTCTTGGAGGCTTTCGGGAAGACCGGACGGAGCGTCGTCGCCGTCCAGCGTGTCCCTCAGCGGGACATTCCGCAGTACGGCGTCGTCGACCCTGCCGGACCGGGCGACCCAATTCCACTGCGCGGCATGGTGGAGAAGCCCGCGATTGCGGACGCGCCCTCTGACCTTGCAATCGTCGGACGCTACGTCCTGAGCGAGACAATCCTCAACCACATCGAGCATGCGCCGGCCGGCAAGGGCGGCGAGAAGTACATCACCGAGGCGATGGAGAGCCAGATCGCCTGCGGCGAGGGCGCGTTCGCCGCGACCTTTGCTGGCGCGCGCTACGACACAGGGCGACCAACGGGGTACCTTGTGGCAAACATCGCGGCGGCGTTGCGGCGGCCCGAGATCGCGGGCCCCCTGCGCGAACAACTTGCCCCGCTTCTTGAGGCCGGGAGGCCCACGTGAGATTGCTCGTTATCGGCTACCCGTTGCCGCATCCCTCCATCGAGAACTACCACCCGCTCACGGCGCCGAGCTTCTTCGATTTCGACGCGATGTTCATCGACCCGGCGTCGTTTACCTCTTTGGCAGCCCGGCTCGTAAGCGACGGCGACGCCTTCGAAGCATTCGATGGCCGGCCGGTCGTGAACGCCCCTTCGAGCGCCTCCGCCGTCTCCGCGGCGGAGCTGTTGCGCCGGCGCGCCGACGAGACCCAACGCCTGCTGGAAAGCGGCGGCACGGTGGTCGTCATGGCCCGGCCGAACGCCGTCCAGGGCGGGATCCTCGGCTTCGAAGGCTGCGACCGCTATAGCTGGCTGCCCGCGCCTGCAGGCGTCAGCTGGGGACCGCCGATTCTCCGCGCGGCTGAAGGCAAGACCGTGCGCATCGTTGCCGAAGACCACGCCTTCGCGCCCATCCTCCGGGACTACCGCCGCGAAGTCGCCTACCGGGCAGTCTTCGACGAACGCTCGCCCGCCTTTCGCCAGCACGGGCGCGTCCTCGCGACCGGCGGCGCTGGCACGGCCATCGCGGCGGAGTTCCAGGTCGCCGGGGGCCGGGTCATCTTTCTGCCGGTGTTCCCGAACGACATCGGAAGCTTCCGCTCCACGCTCGCAGACCGGATCGTGGACGCGATGCGACAGCTTGTCGACACGACCGAGCCCGCCGCCGAAGCCTACTGGGAACGATCGATCGCGGTGCCAGGTCTCGAACAGGAAGAAGCGGAACTTGAGGCGGCCCGCGCTGACGCAGAGACAGCCGAGGCGAGGCTCACGGCCGTCCGCGAACGGGTGCTGCAGCTCAAGGCCCACCGGCGGCTCATCACCGCGGCTGGCCCCGGCCTCGTCGAAGCGACGCGGGACGCGCTCACGGCGCTGGGCTTCGCGGTCAGCGTGGATGGCAACGCCGTGACCATCGTAGGCGAAGGCCAGACTGCCTTCGTCG
>JAYUAG010000250.1:0-4712 GCA_043741475.1 Thermoflexaceae bacterium
ACAAACAGAACGGCGCCGGTGACCACCGGCGCCGTTGCTCTGTTTACAAGAAAGGGGTACGGGAGCGAGCCGCCTCGGGTTGTGCTTGTCACGAGCGCCCCCAGGTGACGCCGAAGAGCGGCTCGCACCCCCGGGCAAGTCGGAGGATCTTGCCCGCAACACCTATACTGAGGCATGAAAGCCGGAGTTTCCGCAACGCAGCGCAAACGCAGTGTAAAATCCGTGTAAAAAGTTTCGCCAAGGGCTCCTCTCGGACGCGATAACACCCCTGCGAGGTTCTTTATGCCCCGACCCGTCGCCGGGCTCATCGGCTGTGGCCACATCGGCCAGTTCCATTCGCGAAATATCCGCGGCGTCTTGCGCAGCGAACGCGTCGACGGCGCCTATGTCGCCGTCTGTGACCGGGAGATCGAGCGTGCCGGGCGGTTCGCCGCGCTCACCGGCGCCGCCGTGATCACCGCCGACCCGCAGGTCCTCCTGCACACGCCGGGCCTCTCCGCTGTCTACATCTGTACGGAAACCGCCGAACATCCCGCGCTGGTTGAAGCGGCAGCCGGCCTGGGCCTCGCCGTCTTCTGCGAAAAGCCGCTCGCAAAGACCCTGGCGGATGTGGAACGGATGGTGGAAGCGGTCGAGCGCGCGGGCGTCGTCAACCAGGTCGGCCTGGTGCTGCGCTATTCGCCTGTCTTCACCGTGCTCAAGGACCTGATGAGCGCGCCGGAGCTGGGCCCGTTGCTCACCGCCCATCTACGCGACGACCAATTCTTCCCCATTCGCGGCCACTACGGCAGCCGGTGGCGCGGCGACTTCGAGCGCGCCGGCGGCGGCACGCTTATCGAACACTCGATCCACGACGTCGACCTCTATCGCTGGCTCTTCGGCGAGATCACGGCGCTGCGTTGCCACACGCGCGAGACCACGGGCCATGCTGGCGTCGAAGATGTCGCCCTCGTCACCTTTCAGCACGCGGGCGGACACCAGACCTCGCTCAGCAGCATCTGGCACAGCGTCGACGACCGGCCCTCGACACGGCGCCTCGAAGTCTTCTTCGAAGGGGGCTGGTTCGCGACCGACCACGACTTCATGGGGCCGATTTGCTATCAACTTCGCACCGGCCCCGAACAGGAACTCGGGCCCGATGAGGTGTTCGAACGGTATTGCACCATTGCCGGCCTCGACGCCGACGAAGGCGAACTGGCGCGCCGCGGGATGCTCGAGGACTACGCCTTCCTCCGCTGCGTGGCCGAGGAGCGGCCGGCGTTCCCCGACTTCCGGACGGCCCTGGCGGCACACCGGGTGGTCGACGCCTGCTATCGCAGCGCAAGGCACGGGAAGGAAGTCGATCTCGACTAACGCCTCGAACCGTGCGCTGGCCCTCAACACTGGCGCGCGCAACGATAGGCGCCCTCAGGGGAAGGAGGCTCTGCATGGCTCAAGAATCGCTTTTCAGGCTCGACGGCAAGGTTGCTATCGTCACCGGCGCAAGCTACGGGCTCGGCGTGATCTTCGCTGGCGCCCTTGCCGAGGCTGGCGCGGACATCGTGGCGACAGCGCGGAGCGTCGATAAACTCGCTGAGACGAAGAAACTCATCGAGGCGAAGGGGCGCAAATGCCTCGTCATCGGCTGCGACGTGAACGAGTACGCGCAGGTGGCGGCGATGGCGAAACAGGCGAACGACCACTTTGGCCACATCGACATCCTCGTCAACAACGCCGGCGTGACGGACGCGAGTGGCATCCGGACGGAAAACCAGGACCCGGCGATGTTCGGGAAGACCGTCGCGACGGACCTGGTCGGCCTGTTCAATTGTTCTCACGCCGTGGCGCAGTACATGCTCCGCCAGGGGAGCGGCAACATCATCAACATCAGCTCCATCCTCGGCTCGGGCGGGTTCGCCCCTGGCACGGCCGCCGGCTACTTCGCCGCCAAGGGCGGGGTGAACAACCTCACGAGCATGCTCGCCTGCGAATGGGGTGACCGCGGCGTGCGCGTCAACGGCATCGCGCCCCACTTCTTCGACTCGGAGATGACCCACGACATCCTTGTCGGAAGTGGCTTCATGGAAACCCTCGTCGCGCGTACGCCGATGCGTCGCATCGGCCTGAGCGCGGACCTTGTGGGCCCGATCGTCTTCCTTGCCTCCGAGGCTTCGAGTTTCATCAACGGCGTGACGATCGCGATCGACGGCGGCCTGACCGCCTCCCGCGGCTTCGCGCCCGGCCCCTACCCGTCCGACGAATGGGACCCGAACGGCGGTGGCCACCCTTTGCTCCCAGGGACTCCATGGAAGTGAGCGGCTTTGTGGCCCTCGGGCCCGCCTCCGAGATCCCGTCCGGCCAGACGAAGGACTACGAGGTCGGAGATGAGCACAGCATCCTCGTCGCCCACTGTGATGGGACCTTTTACGCAATCGAGGACCGCTGCACCCACGATGACGGGCCACTGGCGCAGGGCCGTCTCGCGCACTGCCAGGTCGAGTGTCCCCGCCATGGCGCGAAGTTTGACGTGAAGACGGGCAAGCCCACGGCGCTCCCCGCGTTCACTCCGGTTGCTTCATACCCGGTGCGCGTGAACGCCCAGGGCATCCTCGAAGTCGACCTTGAAGTGAAGAAGCCGGGCGCCGTCTTCGAAGACCCACGAGGCGGCTTCAAGCTGGGGTGATTCACTATCCGGTAGCCGCGGGTAGGGATTCTGACCGGGGCCACGGGCGGACGATGGCTGCAAGATGTGGCCACTCGATCCCCAATCCACTCGAACGAGGTGAGCCAATGCCCGAACCAACGCCCGCCAACCCGCAGATCGATTGGGACCCTCTCTTCGACGAGGCCGTCGACCTCCTCTGCCGCTTCATCCGCATCGACACCTCGAACCCGCCCGGCCGCGAGCGCGCCGCCTGCGAGTTCCTGGGTGAGGTCCTCGGCCGCGAGGGGATCGACTTCACGCAGTACGACGCGGGCGACGACCGCGTCTCGCTGCGCGCGGTGCTCAAGGGCGATGGCTCGAAGCGACCGTTTATGCTCCTCAATCACACCGACGTCGTGCCCGTGCAGCGCGAATTCTGGGACGAGGAGCCGTTCAGCGGGCTAATCAAAGATGGCCATATCTGGGGTCGCGGCGCCCTTGACATGAAGGGCCTCGGCATCGCGCAGCTGGTCACGTTCCTCACGCTCAAGCGCCTGGCTGTGCCGCTCGCGCGGGACGTGATCTTCTTCGCCCAGGCTGACGAAGAGGCCGGGAGCGAGTTCGGTATGCGCTGGATCATCCGCAACCACCCCGAAACGGTCGAGGCAGAGTACGTCATCAACGAAGGCGGGGGCGGGACGACGGAACTCTTCGGCGTGCAGCGGCCGGTCTACAACGTCGCCGTTGTGGAGAAAGGGCCGCTGTGGTTGCGGCTCGTAGCCGAAGGGCGCCCGGGCCACGGCTCAATGCCGCACGACGACAACGCTCTCGATCGGCTCGTGCGGGCGCTCTACCGGGTCCAGACCTGGGAGCGACCGATGACTGTGTCTCCGGTGTTGACCGAGTACTTCGGCCGCCTTGCACGCGCGGGCATCTACAAAGGTGAAGCCACGCCGGAGGCGTTGCGTGAGGCCGCCCTCGGCGACCCGCGCATCCGGGCGATGCTCACGGACACGATCAGCGCCACTACGGTCGCGGCCGGCATCAAACACAACGTCATCCCCGCGAGGGCGGAGGCGACGCTCGATATCCGGCTGCTGCCGGGCGTCGATCCAGACGAGTTCCAGGCGGCGATGGAGCGCGTAATCGACGACCCGAAAGTGGTGATCGAGCGCGTCCATGTCCGCTCTTCGGACACGAATTCGATCGACACCGAGCTCTTCCGTTGTATCGAGGACGTGATCCACGACCACATGGAGGACGCCGTCGTCGTGCCTGGAATGACGGTTGGCTTCACCGACAGCAGCGAGCTACGCAACCGTGGCCAGCTCTCATACGGGTTTTCGGGCGGACTTACGACGCCGGAGCTGGTAGGCGGAGTCCACGGCCACAACGAGCGCGTGAGCCTCGAGTCGTTCCGCCTGAACTGCCAGATGGTCTACGAAGTCACGCGCCGGATGTGCGCTGCAAGCTAAGCAGTGCGATTTCATCGGCCGTTCGCAATCGCGATCCGCACCGCCACCGGCGGGAGCGCCTCTCCTCACCATCTTGATCAGCTCACGGTCGCAATCCGTACCGCGACCGTGAGGAAGCGCCGCCATCACACCATCCTCCGCGACCCTTACCGCGACCGTCAGGAAGCGCCTCTCCTCACACCATCTCCCGCCACCCACTCACCTCACTCAGGAGTACCACCATGGCTAACCCCGTCATCCACTTCGAAATCCTCGGCAAAGACGCCAGGAAGTCCCGCGACTTCTACTCCGCGCTCTTCGGCTGGACCATCGACGCGAACAACCCCATGGAGTACGGCATGGTCGAGGGCGCCGGCCTTGGCGGCGGCGTCGCCGGCCTCGGCGGCCCCCAGGACCGGCCGATGGTCACGGTCACGTCGCCGTGCCCAACCTCGACGCCGCCTTGAAGAAGGCTGATTCGCTCGGCGGCACGAAGATCTCGGACCCCATGGACGTCCCCGGCGGCCCCACGATCGCCCACTTCGCCGACCCCGACGGCAACGTCATCGGCCTGATCAAGGAGGGGGGAATGTAGTGGCGGGCACCCATCCGCACCGCGAACGTCAAGGGAAAGC
>JAYUAG010000251.1:0-1917 GCA_043741475.1 Thermoflexaceae bacterium
GAACTGGCGGGGTAAGCCGCTCATCAGTCACGAAGTGATGGTCCACCTCATCGGCGCGACAACAACGAAGACCGGACTGAAGGTCCGGAGCGCGCTCGATACCACCACCTACCCAACAGGACAAGGCGTGAGCGACGCCGAGGTAGAGACACTCAACCTTCGCCGAAACGCCTTCCACGGAGACTGGAACTACTCCCTGCTACCCCGCCTCGGTTTGATTCCTGACTAGTTTATTTCGTGTCAGTCCCTAAGTCTCGGTCTCACGTGCCGAGCAGTCCCTCGGCCACCTTTCGAACCGCCTCAACGACATCATCGACCTCCCGTGATCCCATCCGCGCGCCCAGGCCGATGGTCAGCGAACGCGCGAGCAGGTCTTCGCTTTCCGGACACATGCCCATGAAGTAGTGCCGATCGGTGGGGTGCTCGGCGCAGTTGAAGGGGCAGCCCTTCGTCCACGCGGTCCGCTGCCCGAGCACGGCCGGGTTCGCATAGACCGGCCGGCCCCCATAGACGCGACCCGCGGGGATACCCTCGGCGCGCAACGCCTCGCCGAAGCGGACCGCCATCTGCGCGGTTTCGAAGTACATGGTCACGTCGCCGCCGTCGCCCTCCGGGTCAGGGCTCGGGCGCCAGTCGAAGGGGAGGTCGCCGAGGCGGCTTCGGATCTCCCGCGCGGCCCCTCGCATCGAGTCCAGGATTGGGTCGAGCCTTCCGAGCTGTTGCTCGGCCAGGGCACCCGCGATTTCGTTCATACGCAGGTTCGCGCCGAAGAACGGCTCGCCCGAGGAATGTTCGCGGATGTCACCGTGGGAGGTGGTGAACTGGCCGCCCTGGTCCTGGTAGCGCACCGCCCGGTCGTAGACAGTCCAGTCATTCGTCACGAGCGCGCCGCCCTCGCCCGTCGTGATGTTCTTCGAAAGCTGCAGGCTGAACGCCCCCGCATCGCCGATCGTTCCCACGCGCCGGCCGCGGTATGAGACACCGATCGCCTGCGCTGCGTCTTCGAGCACCTTCACGTTGTGCCGCCGCGCCACGGCCATGGTCGCGTCCATGTCGCAGGGCACGTTCATCAGGTGCACGGGGATAACGGCCTTCGTCTTCGGTGTGATGTTCGCTTCGAACGCGGCGGGAGACATGTTGAGCGACGCGTCCACCTCCGCGAACACGGGCACCGCCCGCGCCCAGACGACCGCGCTCACGGTCGCGATGAACGTGACCGCCGGCACGATCACCTCGTCCCCGTCTTCCACGCCCAGACCCACGAGTCCCGCTTGCAGAGCGGCCGTGCCCGAACTCACGGCCACCGCGTACTTCGCGCCTGTCATCTCCTTGAGCCGCGCCTCGAACGCCTCCGTGCTCCGCTGAAGGTCGGGCCCGTAGTAACGAAACAGTGACCGGCTGCGCAGCACCCGGACGGCCGCCTCGATCTCCTCGGTTTCGTCGAGGAACGCGGCGCCTTTGTCCGTGTCATACGGCGCGCTTCGGACAGGGACACCGCCATCGATCGCGAGTTTCGAACCAACCATCGGGGCCTCCTTGAGCGGCTTGCGGTCAGTCGAGCGAGCGGATCAGCTTCACGGCCGCGCCCATGAACAGCTCCGCCGCCTCCGGGACGAAGAGCGCCGAACCGATCTCGTAGCCGTGATGGTCGAAGGCTTCCGCCGTCGGCACATAACTGATGAAGTCGTTGGCGTAGCCGCAGATGAGGAGGTGTTCGAGGCCGGCCCGCCGCCGCAGCTCCTGGCCAATCTCGACGAAGAACTCGCCCGGCAGAGCCAGGATGGCGCAGTCGTCGGAGAGACGGAACACCTGCACCTCGACCCGCTGGGTCTCGCCGGGCTCGGCCGGGTACTGGGTCTTGCGGGCGCGCGACATCCGCAGTTCATTCACCAGCGGCTGGCGAGCACGCCGCGTCGC
>JAYUAG010000252.1:0-4705 GCA_043741475.1 Thermoflexaceae bacterium
CCAACCGTGCTACACTTCCGACATGAACAAGCAGTGTCTGACAGCGGATATCCACGTCGGAACGAAGGGCCAGGTGGTCATCCCCGCCAAGATGCGGGCGGCGCTCGGGCTCTGCGAAGGTGACACCCTCTGGGCGTACCTCGATGAGGACGGCCACCTTTCGCTGCAGAAGGTTCCCAACGACCCGTTCGAACGCGTGCAGCAAGCATTCCACGCCGTCTGGGATGGCGAAGACGCCACCACGTTCATTCGCCGGCTCCGTGACGAGTGGGACGACTGATGGCCCTGCCCGAACCGCTAGGTGTCGATTCCGACTGTCTCGTGTACGCGTTCGAGTGGCAAGGAAGCGAGCGGTACCTGTTTCTCGCGGAGAATCGCGTCGCCCGCGGCCTACAACTGGTCGTATCGACGCTTGGACTCACCGAAGTCATGGTCAAGTGGTACCAGACCGGGCGCCCGATCGCCGTGCGACGCGCGAGAGAGAGTATGGTCGGCACCCCGGGCCTAACACTGGTCGACGTCACGGCCGACATCGCCGACCGGGCGGCCGAGATTCGCGCCGCCACCGGCCTCAAGCTCCCGGATGCCGTCCACCTCGCGACGGCGATGGTCTCCGGCGCAGCGGCCTTTCTCACCAACGATTCGAGGATCGCCCGCCAGGATGTTGGCATCCCTATCCTGCGGCTCGACGACCTCGTCGCGGCGTCAGGGTAAGGGCGACGCCCGGCTGCCAGCCGGCTAACGGCCTACGCCCAACGGCCACCTCAGTCCTCCCGGCCGCGTCCTTCGCCACTCTGCTCCAGCAGCTTCGCCACGAGCGCCGTCCAGCCCGTCTGGTGGCTGGCGCCAAGCCCCTCGCCCGTGTCGCCGTGGAAGTATTCGGCGAACGGAATAAGGTCGCGCCAGTGCGCGTTGCGCTGCATCGTCTCATTTGCGCCAAACACCGCCCGGCGCCCATCTGCGTCGCGCAGGAAGATCCCGCTCAGGCGCTGCGAGAGGTCGGTCGCCACCTCCCACAGCGTGTGCCGTTCGCCGCTGCCGGTGGGGTGCTCCACAAGGAAGTCGTCGCTGTAGTAGTGGTGGAACTTCTGCAGCGCTTCGATTAGCAGGTAGTTAAGAGGGAACCACACCGGCCCCCGCCAGTTCGAATTCCCGCCGAATAATCCTGTGCTCGATTCCGCAGGCTCATAGTGCACCATGTGGTTGATGCCATCGACCCCAAGCTCATAGGGATGGTCCACGTGGTAGCGGCTCAACGCCCGAATGCCGTGTGGCGAAAGGAACTCCTCAGGGTCAAGCATTCGTCCCAGCAGCCGCTTCATGCGGTGGCCGCGGACGAGCGCGAGCAAACGCCGCCGGCCGGCCCCTGGCTCGTCCCAATGCGAAACAAGGCCCGCCAGGTCTGGCCGGTTCGCGAGGAACCACTCCAGGCGCCCGCGGAAGCCCGGCAGCTCCTCAAGCAGCTCCGGCTCGATCGTCTCCACCGCGAGCAATGGGATGAGCCCTACGAGCGACCGCACCTTGAGCCGCGTCTGGTTGCCGTCTGGCAGATGCAGCACGTCGTAGAAGAATTCGTCTTCGTCGTCCCAGAGGGCCGTGTGATCGACGCCCACGCCGTTGAGTGCGCCAGCAATGTAGAGAAAGTGTTCGAAGAACTTCGTCGCCACGTCTTCGTAGGCACGGTTTTCCCGCGAGAGTTCCAGCGCGATCGTCAGCATGTTCAGCGAGAACATCCCCATCCACGCCGTGCCGTCGGACTGTTCGATGAATCCGCCCGTGGGCAGGGGCGCGCTCCGATCGAAAACGCCAATGTTGTCGAGCCCAAGGAAGCCGCCCTGGAAGAGGTTGTTCCCCTCGCGGTCCTTGCGGTTCACCCACCAGGTGAAGTTCAGCAAAAGCTTGTGGAAGGCCCGCTCGAGGAAGTCGCGGTCCGCGCGGCCCGTCACGCGTTTATCGATCTTATACACGCGCCACGCCGCCCAGGCGTGCACCGGCGGATTCACGTCGCTGAAGGCCCACTCGTACGCAGGGAGCTGGCCGTTTGGGTGCATGTACCATTCCCGCAAGAGCAGGATGATCTGGCTTTTCGCGAAGTCCGGGTCCACCTGCGCCAGCGGGATGCAATGAAACGCGAGGTCCCACGCCGCGTACCACGGATACTCCCACTTGTCGGGCATGGAGATCACGTCGGCGTTGTTCAAGTGGCGCCACTGGGCGTTGCGGCCGGCCATTCGCCCCGCGGCCGGCGGCGGGCCCGCGGGGTCGCCCGTTAGCCACTGCTCCACGTCGTACAGGTAGAGCTGTTTTGTCCAGAGCAGCCCCGCGAACGCCTGCCGCTGCACGAGTTGTGCGTCTGGCGAGAGATGCCCCGAAAGCGGCATGTAGAACGCGTCCGCTTCCGCTCGACGCTCGCCGAACACCTCTTCAACGTCGGCAAAGGGCGCGTTGTGCCGTTCCGGGGACAGGCGCAGGTGGACCTCCACCGACGACCGCGCCGGCACCGTCCACCGGTAGTGCGCGGCCGCCTTCGTGCCCATGAGTAGTGGATTGACCGCTCCCGCTTCCCCTTTCACCAGCGCCCGGTGGAACGCATCTTTCACGTAGGGCTGACTGCTGGGCAACCCCCATAGCCGCTCACTATTCGTGTCGTTCCCCGTGAACAGCAGCTCCGGCTCGCCTTCGCACGCCAGCCAGCGGTCGCCGAGGCCAGGGCTGCTCGCATGTACCAGGCGTGTGCCCGCCGGCGGGCCGTTTCCCACCCGCACCACGGGCCTGCTCTCGTCGCGGCCCCAACTCCACGTATTCCTGAACCAGAGCGTCGGCAACAGGTCGATGGGCGCCGCCTCCGGACCGCGGTTCGCCACCTCGATCCTGATGAAGATGTCCTCCGCCTCCGCCTTCGCGTACTCCACCGTCACGTCGAAGTAGCGGTCGCCTTCGAAGACCCCGGTGTCGATCAGTTCGAATTCGCGCACCTCCCGCCCCCGCCGCCGGTTTTCCTCGACCAGCTGAGCATAGGGGTAGGCTCGCTGCGGGTAGCGATACATCGCCTTCATGAGCGAGTGCGTGGGCGTGCCATCGAGATAGAAGTAGTACTCCTTCACGTCTTCGCTGTGGTTCCCCTCAGGGCCTGTCAGCCCGAAGAGGCGCTCCTTGAGGATCGGGTCCGCGCCGTTCCACAGCGCCAGGGCGAAGCAGAGCGTGCCCGTGTCGTCGCTCAGTCCTAGCAGCCCATCTTCGCCCCAGCGGTATGCCCTTGACCGGGCATGGTCGTGGGGGAATGAGGCCCACGCCTCTCCCGTTGCCGAATAGTCTTCGCGCACGGTGCCCCACTGGCGCTCCGAGAGGTACGGCCCCCAGCGGTACCAGGGTTGAAGTCCTTCGCGTGCCTCCACCAGGCGTCGTCGTTCGGCATCGAGCGCCTCGCCCGGCCGCCGCAGCCCGTCCCGCCTCGGGTTGCTCCCCCCGGCCTGCCGTTCGCTCGCCATCGCGGTCCCTCCGGAAGTCCGGCTTATTCTTCTTCGGACGATCTCTGTCAGGCGCTGTCCGTGACGACGCCTGTCGTTGTCGTCGTGCCGGATCTTAACGGCCAGCGCGCCGCGGTGTAACGTTGCCACCCGGGCTACGGCTCGATCCGGCGCTCCTGGGGGCTAGCTTGACCGAACCGCAGGCCGAATCGGCGCTTTCCCGCGAAGACGCAGACCTTGTCGCGCGGCTCCGTGCCGGTGAAGAGGGCGCCTTCGTAGTGGTCGTGGAACGCTACCACGCCGCGATGGTGCGCCTCGCCACCGCTTACGTCCCCAGCCACGCGGTTGCCGAAGAGGTCGCCCAGGAAGCCTGGCTGGGTGTGCTCAAGGGCATCGACCGCTTCGAAGGCCGCTCGTCGCTGAAGACCTGGATCTTCCGCATCCTCACCAACACGGCGAAGACGCGAGGGGAGCGCGAAAACCGCACGATCGCCTTTTCTTCGCTCTGGGATGCGGGCGAAGATGAGCCTTCGCTCCCTCCTGAACGCTTCCTCGCCGCCCCCGAACCCGGCGCCGGGCGATGGCTCGCCCACCCCGAGGAATGGGAGCTCTCCCCTGAAGACACGCTCCTCTCAAGCGAAATGATGCACTGCATCAAAGGCGCGATGGCCACGCTTTCTTCGAACCAATGCGAGGTTATGCGGCTCCGGGACATCGAAGGCTGGAGTTCCGAGGAAGTCTGTAACGCTCTGCAGATTAGTGAGACGAATCAGCGTGTGTTGCTGCATCGCGCCAGGTCGCGAGTGCGCCGCGCGCTCGAATCCTACTTCGAGGGACGGTGACGACCGCAATGGCAGCCTCCGACGAAGCACTCAACTGCCAGGAGCTGGTCGAGCTCGTCACTGAATACCTCGATGGCGCGCTCCCAGCGCCCGATCGGGACCGGTTCGAAGGGCACGTCGCCACCTGTCCGAACTGCGAGCGCTACCTTCGCCAGATGCGCTTCACCATCACCACCATGGGCAGGCTCACCGAGCGCGATATCGCTCCCTCAGCACGGGACCAGCTCCTCCTGCTCTTCCGCAACTGGAAGCGCGAACCCGGGTCTGCGAACTCCTAGCAGGCTGCTGAAAAATACGGCAAGTCATATCGCCGCCTCGATTGGCCAGCTTCGAAGATCACGCAGCGCAATGCGTTATTGTCGAGCTGGACGAGATTCGAGGACTTTTTCAGCACCC
>JAYUAG010000253.1:0-1905 GCA_043741475.1 Thermoflexaceae bacterium
CGAGAGGAAGGGCCGGGCTGGGCGCGAAGTCCGGCGTGGGCACGCTCGCTCACGCTCGCGGTACGGATGGGAGTGTGGGGTGCGGCGGGCGCCTCCGGCTGCGAGCGACAGCCCGTGCGCGCAGTGGCGCACGGCTACCTCGAATGCCACGCAGCGTCTGGCATGGCACGTCAGCTCGCGACCACAGCGGGTCGCGGCTATCTCGAATACGGGTGGCTGGCGGTGGGACTCGGCGATCAGCCCCCGCTCGCGCTCGACGGCTCCTTGCCGCGCGCTGCCACACCGCCCGGCTCGCCCTCCTCCTGGCGCATCGTCGCTTTCGCCGAAGAGTCGCGGATGAGGAAGGCGACGGCCGCGCCCGCGAGCGCGAGGACGGCCATGATCAGGAAGACATCCTGGTACGCTTCCAGGGAGGCAGCGCGCGTCTGAGGCGCGCCGAGCACGGCGCCGTAGTGCGACAGACGGCTCGTCAACAGCGAGGCCGCCAGGGCGACGCCAAAGCTGGCCGCGACCTGGTTGCTGACGTTGTAGAGGGCGGTGGCGCGGCCCGTGTCTTTCGCCGCGATGTTCGCGTAGGTCGCGGCCTGGAGCGGCACCAGCACCAGTCCGAACGCGAGGCCCCGGACGATCAGTATCCCGCGGATGAGCCAGAGGTTCGTTTCGAGGTCCAACCTCCCGACCAGAAACGTCGTCGCTGCCGTCACGAGGAGGCCCGTCAGAATCATCCGCCGCGGCCCGAGCACGCGGTAGATGCGGCTCGCGGGCTGGGCCATGAGCATGACGCCGACGGCCATCGGGAACGTCGTCAGGCCCGACTGCAGCGCCGAAAGCCCGCGCGACGCCTGCAGCTCGAGCGTGAGCAGGAAGATCATCGAGGAGAACCCGAAGCCCGTCACGAGCCAGGCGAGGTTGCAGGAACGGAAGAGCGAGTTTCCGAAGATGCGGATGTCGAGCATCGGCTCTTTCATCCGCAATTCGACCGCAACGAATGCGGCCATGAGCGCGAGCGCCACAAGGCCGAAGGCGATGACGCGGACATCGCCGAAGCCACGCTGGCCCGCTTCGGCCAGCGCGTACAACAGCAACGACAGTCCCGCCGCGGAAAGCGCGAACCCGGCCGGGTCGAACTTCCCCGGCGCCGGCTCGCGGTGGTCGCGCAAATAGAACGCGGAGATGATCAGCGCCGCGACCCCGACCGGAATGTTCACGAGGAAGATCCAGTGCCAGCTCGCGTACTTGAGCAGGAGGCCTCCGACCAGCGGGCCACTGGCCGGGGCGGCGGCGGCCGGGATGACGATGATGCCCGCCGCCTGCGAGCGCTCGGACGGCGGGAACGCGCGCCAGAGGGTCGCGAACGCGACCGGCGAGAGCATGCCGCCGCCCACTCCCTGGAGCACGCGGAAGACGATGAGCGCCTCGATATTCCAGGCGAGCGCGCACAGGAAAGACGACGCGGTGAACACCGCCAGCGCGAACATGAAGACGCGCTTCGTGCCGAAGCGGTCGCCCGCCCAGCCGCTCACGGGGATGAAGACGGCGAGGCTCAACAGGTAGCCGGTGATCACCCACTGGATGGTCGTGGGTGAGGTCACCTCGAAGTCGCGGCCGAGCGTGGGGATGGCGACGTTGACGACGGTCGAGTCCAACAGCTCCATGAAGACGGCGAAGACCGCGAGAATTGCGACGATGTACTTGTACTGGATGCGCCCGGCCATGCCTGTCCTTTCAGCCGCTCACTGCTCTGATACACGAGCATAGGAGCCCACAAGCCGGGGGCCGAACCGCCCGAACGGGTGGGCCGTTCGGCCCCGGGTCAGCTTCCTGTGGCGGAGAGGGTGGGATTCGAACCCACGGCGGACTTGCACCCGCACACGCTTTCCAGGCGTGCCTGATCGACCACTCCAG
>JAYUAG010000254.1:0-1899 GCA_043741475.1 Thermoflexaceae bacterium
CGAGCACGGGCACGCCGCAGCGGTAGACCCATTCGGGCGCCATGGGCGCGTTGGCATCGTAAACACTGCTGGGGCCGCCACTGAGGATGATACCGCGCAAGTCGAGCCCAGCGACGGCCTCCCACGGCGCGTCCGAAGGAAGCAGTTCGCAGTACGTACTGAGTTCGCGCACGCGCCGGGCGATGAGCATCGAATATTGCGCGCCGAAATCGAGGACGACGATCGTTTGATGGCGTCGGCCAGGCGCTTGCGGCTCGGAGGATGATCGGTTTGGGGCTTCGGAGAGGTCGTTCGCCATCGTTGCGGTGGTGCTCATAGCCGACGGTACCAAGAATTGCGCACTCTGGTCAACGAATCGTGGCGCGTCGCCGCGGCTGCGATACACTACGTCCCACGCCGCGCCGTGGAGGGACCGCTTGAGAATCGTGTTTGGGGCCGACCACGCGGGTTACGAACTGAAGGATCACCTCGCCGCGGTGGCGCGGGACCTGGGTCACGACGTGTCCAACCTCGGCACATTTGGGCCGGAGAGCGTCGACTATCCGGACTACGCCGAGGCGGTCGGCGGCGCGGTGATCGCGGGCGCGGCCGACTGCGGCGTGCTCGTTTGCAGCAACGGCGTGGGTATTTCCATCACGGCGAACAAGATCCCGGGCATCCGATGCGCCCTGTGCCACTCTAGTTGGGGGGCCGCCCGCGCCCGTCAGCACGCGAACGCGAACGTGCTCGCTCTCGGCGCCTGGGAGATCGGCCGCGGCGTAGCCGAGGAAGTGCTCGTTGCCTTCCTGACGCATGATTTTGAAGGCGGGCGTCACGCGCGCCGCGTGGGGAAGATGATGGATGTCGAGCGGCGGGGCATCGGCGCGTCCCTGGTGACCGCATGAGCGACCCGGAGCTGGCGAAAAAGACGGTGCGCGACCTTGATGTGGCGGGCCGCAAGGTCCTCTTGCGCGCGGACCTCAACGTGCCGCTGACGAACGGCATTGTGGCTGACGACACGCGCATCCGTGAGTCGCTGCCAACCGTTCGCTTCCTACTTGAGCGAGGGGCGACCGTGATCCTCTGCTCTCATCTTGGCCGGCCGAAGGGCCGCGATTTGAGCCAGTCGCTCTCGCCCGTCGCGCGCAAGCTGTCGGACCTGTTGGGGATGAAAGTCTGGTTCGCAGACGACTGCATTGGCGAGTCCGCCCGTTCCGTAGTCGAGGCTGTGCCCAAGGGGGCGGTGGTGCTGCTCGAGAACCTCCGCTTCCACGCCGGGGAGGAGGCGAACGCGCCGGGCTTCGCCCGCAATCTCGCGTCGCTGGCCGAGGTTTTCGTGAACGATGCCTTCGGCGCGGCGCATCGTGCGCATGCGTCCACGGAAGGCGTCACCCACTTCCTCCCATCCGTGGCGGGGCTGCTGATGGAGAAGGAGGTGCGCTACCTCGGCGCGCTCGTAGCGAACCCGCCGCGGCCGTTCGCGGCGGTCGTTGGGGGCGCCAAGGTGAGCAGCAAGATCCCCGCGATCGATCATCTGCTCCCGAAGCTCGACATCCTCGTCGTCGGCGGAGGTATGGCGAACACGTTCCTCAAGGCGCGCGGCATCGATGTCCGGGCGTCGCTCGTGGAGGATGAGCAGGTGGTGGCGGCACGGGGCATCCTCGAGCGCGCGACGCAGCAGGGGGTTTCCGTCCACCTGCCCGTCGATTGTGTCGCCGCGGACCGCTTCGCCGCAGACGCAGCCACGGTGACGGTCGCCGTCGAGGCTGTCCCGCCGGGCTATATGATCCTGGACATTGGGCCACGAAGCCTGGAACTGTTCGCCGCCGCGCTGAAGGAGGCGAAAGCCGTTGTCTGGAACGGGCCAATGGGCGTATTCGAGATGGAGCCGTTCGCGGGCGGCTCCTTCGGGCTCGCCCG
>JAYUAG010000255.1:0-1898 GCA_043741475.1 Thermoflexaceae bacterium
CGAGGATTCCCACGGACACAAGAGTCCCGCTGAGCCAGTCAAACAGCATGATCCCGAGCGTCCGGACGCGGGACGCGTCGCGCTCTCCGACCGGCTCCGACCCGAAGAGTGCGGCGTCCGGCCGCGGATGAAACAGACCAGGCGGCCCGGGGTGGCCGCCATTGGCGCGGATGGCGAACGGCACGAACAGCCCGACGACGAGGCTCAGCGCAGCCAGGGCCCCGAAGAGCACGGCCGAGACAATCAATGCGGGGGACATCGCCCGCGCTCCGTTTCTGCGTGCTCACCAGGATTCGCGGTCACGCCCGTGGCGCGTCCCGTGGCCCCGCACCGAATCGTATCCGTGTGAGCGTTGTCGCAGGCCGCCAAGGCGGGCGAGCGAAAACCGCGACGCCATCAACTCGGTGAAGGCTCTCGAGTGAGAGGATGCCTTCCGGTCAACCCTCGTGCTGTGCCTCCAGAAAGTCCCGCACGACGGCCGCGCAACGTTCGGGTTCATCGACCCATGGCAGGTGACCTGCCGGCAGCACCGTCAATCGAGCATCGATCATCGAGCGGCACGCCACCTCGCCGGCGCTCGGCGGACCGAAGGGATCATGCTCACCCCAGACGAAATGTACGGGCGGTCGGACACGGGCGAGCTCCTCGAGGGTCAGCGTGTACGCCTGGCGTGCCCAGGGGAACATGTTCTCGAGCAGGCTGAGCCAGTGTGTTCGGTATGTGGGCAACGCCTCGGTCCGCCCTTGCATCACGGTGAGCTCCTCTGGTACCGATGCCGGATCATGGCCCATCCGGGCGAACGTCTTCCGACCGTGAGCATCGCTGGGGGGCTCCATCGCGTACATCACGCGGTTCAGCCCCGGCACGCCGAGCAGGCGGTAAGCGAGGGGCGCACCTGAGCCCGCGATCATAGCCGGGCAGCCGAAGAGCGACAGCGATCGCACGCGTTCCGGGCGGTCGAGTGCGAGCCAGACCGACCACGTGGCACCCATCGAGCCGGCGACGATGTCCAGCGTGTCGACGCCGAGCCCGTCCAGCACACCCACGAGGAAGTCGACCGCGTGCCTGCGGAGGTCGACACCTCGGTTGTCGAAACTCGACGAGCGGCCGCAGCCGGGCCGGTCGACGGCAACCAGGCGTCGCTCAGGAATCCTCGCCAGCAGAGGCGCCCACTGCGCCGCGCTCCCGCCGCCGCCATGGACGAACAGCACTGGCTCGCCATCGCCGACCTCTAACAGGCGGACCCGGACGTCGGGCTGTTGGAGGGTGACGAAGCGCTCCTTCGGCGCGATCGCCTCGTGGGTGAAATACGCCCGCTCGGCATCGATGTATCTAGCAACCGCGTCGTTCGACATCGGCCGTATCGTTAGCACGGCGTCGGCGAGTTGGGAAGAGCCCGCGCAATTGATCAGAGGAATGGGCGTTGGCGTTCGGAAAACTCGGTCGACCGCGTGAGGACCGCCTCCTTCGGCAGCGGGAGATCTTCGCGGCGATTGCTCCGCTCATCGTTGAGCGAGGCGTTCGCGGCCTGACGATGCGGGACGCCGCGAAGGCGGCCTATGTCAGCGTCGGAGCGCTATATCACTACTTCCCAACGAAGCGCGACTTGGTCCTCCACCCGCTGAAGCAGGAGCCGCTCGAGCGGTTCTGCCATGACTACTTCGCGAAGTCCTTCGGTCTGCGCTCGCAGGACCCGTCGAGGTTCTTCGACGGGTTCATCGAGTTCCAAGCCCAGGCCTGTCTCTTTGTTCGCCCCGCCGTCTTCGCGGCGGTCGAGTTGGGGTCCGAGGAGTTCTGGCCCACGTTGGATGGTGTGATCGAGCTCGGCCTCGGCAAGTTCGCCGACGCTTTGCGCCTTGTCGTTCCCCAGGCGAGGGAGATGGATGTCGTGCGCCTGG
>JAYUAG010000256.1:0-1898 GCA_043741475.1 Thermoflexaceae bacterium
GCGGAGGAGCTTGCCGGACGCGTCGTGGGACGGACCGTGGGCTGCGTTTCGCCGCCAGTCGATGGCGCCTGTGGCACAGGAGTCGCCGCGGGCGATGGGCTGCCGCCGCTACGCGATGGGGAGGCCGAGGGCGACGCCACGGCCGAAGGGGTAGGCGCCGCGCTGTTGGCGGCGTCGATCAGCGTGAGGTCGCCGCATTTGGTGTTGACGGCCGGCGCCTTGAGGCTGATGAGGTAGTCGTTTACTGCCTTGTCGACGCAGCTATTGCCACCGAGGTAAGCCGTGTGCCCCTGTCCGCCGAAGGAAACGAGCACGCCCGAAGCGAGCTGTTTGCTCACGGCGACGCCCCACTCGTAGGGCGTGGCCGGGTCGCCCGTGGTGCTCACGACCACGATCGGGGGCGCGCCCTGGGCGCGGGGCGCGGTGAGCGGGTCGGGCTTCGCCGGCCACGCCAGGCAGGTCAGACCCGTGCCGAGCGCGGGCCCGAAGCGTGGCGCGCGCGACGTGAACCGCGGCGTAGCCGTCACGAACGCGGGATAGGTCGTGGGCAACGTCGTCGCGCCGCCATCGATGCAGTTCACGGCGGTGTTCGCTTCGAGCAGGTTGGGGTAGCTGCCATCGCGGTTGCGGTTGAGGTAGTCGTCGGCCAGGCGGACGAGCCCCGAGCCGTCGCCGTCGAGGGCGGCATCGAGCGCGGACGAGAGTTCGGGCCACTGCGACTCCTGGTACAGCGGCGAGATGATGCCGAGGATCGTCTCGCCCGGCCCCGCCGGGCGGTCCTGGCCCTTCGCCGGGATGGGCGCGAGCTCCGATCGCCTGATCACCTCATCAACCTGTGCCCCGGGGTCGCCGCGGCGGGCGAGCAGGCAGCGTTCCTTGCGGCAGTTTTCGAGGAAGGCGTTCAGGGCGCGTTCGAAGCCACCCGCCTGTTGCAGGATCACCTCTTCGTTGCTGAGCGATAGGTCGACGGCGCCATCGAGGACGATCGCGCGCACCTTCGTAGGGAACATGTCGGCGTAGACCTGTCCGATGACAGTTCCATACGAGAACCCGAGATAGGTCAGCTTCGCGTCGCCGACGGTTTCGCGGATGCGGTCCATGTCGCGCGCCACGTTCTTCGTCCCGACAAACGGCAGGATTGCCCCGGCCGTGCGCGCACACTCCTCATCGAGGATGCGATTCTGGCGGGCGAGTTCGTCCCATTCCTTCTGATTGTCAGGTGACGGGTCGGCGGCAACGAGTGCCTGGATGTTGGAATGACAGGCGATCGGCGCGCTCCCGCCGATGCCGCGGGGGTCGAAGCCGACGATGTCGAAACGCTCCCGGATGTCCGTACTGAAGGCGCGTGCCGAACCGCGGGCGAAGTCGACGCCGGGCGCGCCCGGGCCGCCGGGGTTGATCAACAACGACCCGATGCGCTTCGAGGGGTCGCGTGCGGGCAGACGGATGAGGGCGAGGTCGATCGTCTGGCCGTTCGGCTTCGTGTAGTCGAGCGGCACGGTGAGGGCGGCGCACTCGAAGCCATTCGAACAGCTCTTCCAGTTCAGCGACGGTTGTGCGGCTGCGCGCTCGACGCCGCGGCCGGAGAAGCCGAGCGCGGCGATCAACAGGGCGAGGGCGAAAAGCGCACGCATCGTTCTCAGGTAACTACGACGCCGGTTCATGCGCCGTCAGTGTCGCACAATTCGTTCCGGCGCCTTTACCTTCGCGGAGGAGAGGTCTGGACGGACGCAGTCGGTTCGAACGTCGGGCATGGTGGATGCAGCCCGCTTGCTGACGCGCGCGGTTCGGAACAGGAGTACGACGCCCGGCACGATGGAAGCTGTGCGCTTGCTGAGGCGCGCGGTTCCCGTACGATCGCGGGTGATGACGTTCATCTCCCGGCCCTATCGCGGCGA
>JAYUAG010000257.1:0-4671 GCA_043741475.1 Thermoflexaceae bacterium
GCCCATCTCCACCGGTGTGCCGAAGAAGGTCGCGGGCGTGGCCACCTGCCGCAGCACGCCCTCCGGACTTTCGAGCTCGACGTAGCAGCCCGCGGCCTCGGCCACCGGGTCTGTCGCCAGCTCGTCGATGGTCTGCACGGGCGCGAACCAGACGTTCTGACGGTCGAAAATCGGCCCCCATTCGCGCAAGGGCTTCGTGCGGATGACCTCGTCCAGCGCGCCCACGCAGGCCTCTGCGTTTTGGAGCCGGGCGACGAGGCCCTGGAAGCGCGGGTCGTCGTCCAGGTGCCGGGCGTCGAGCGCGGCGAGCAGGTCGGGCCAATGGCGGTCGCCCTGCAGCAGCAGCAGCCAGAACCAGCGGCCTTCGCTGTCCTGGAATGAGTTGATGATCGGGTTGGGCGAATGCCTGCGGTCGTAAGGGGCGGCGAGCGTGCCGAAGCGGAGCCGCGTGTTCAGGTCCCAGCCCATCATGTAGGCGCCCACGCGCATCAGCGAAACGGCGACGCGCTGGCCCTTGCCAGAGCGCTCGCGAGAGAACAGCGCGGCGGAAATCGCGCCCGCGGCGTTCGCGCCGGTCATGTGATCGCCCATGCCCCCGCGCTGTTGCGGCGGCTCGCCCTCGTGCCCGGCCATCAGCGAGGCGGCGACACCGGATCGGGCCCAGAACGCGCCCACATCGTAGCTCGCGCGGTTCGCCTCTTCGCCCTCCGGGCCATAGCTGCTCACCTGGCAGTAAACGAGGCGGGGGTTGCGTGCCGCGGCGGCCTCGTAGTCCAGCCCGAACTTCTCCAGCACGCGCGGGCGCATGTTCGAGATGAAGACATCGGCCTCATCCACGAGCCGATGTGCGATCGTGCGGCCCTCGGCATTCGTGAGGTCCAGGGCGATGCTCCGCTTGCCACGGTTGTCGAGTTCGAACGGGGGATTGGCGGCGATGCCCAGGAACCCTGCGAAGAGGCCGCGGAAGGGGTCGCCCTCGGGCGGCTCGATCTTCACCACGTCCGCGCCCCAATCCGCAAGGATGCCCGCAGCCGACGGCCCCGCCACCCACACGCCAAGTTCGACGACTTTGACGCCAGTCATTGGTCCGGCCATCGCGCCATCCTCCGGGACGATTTCCGCGCGGAGTCTACCGCGATTCGCGCCTTCCATGGCCCGTGGAGAACAACCGCCGCACCAGCAAGGCGTCGTCCGCCAGCTCAGCCCTGGGGATGACTCTTGTTACCGGCGGCGCCCTCCCCTTGATCAACGTCCGATCAACGTCCGATCAACGTCCGTTAACCGGACTGTCCGAGCATTGTCCGCGAAGAAACGAGAGTCGAGGTCGTGGGAGCGGACATGAGCGTGCCTCCGGTGGAAAGACAGAATGAGGACCGTGATTAGTCCCTGCCGGCCGAGCGTAGGACCGTGCCGCCGAACGGTATATCGATTGTCGCCATTCCAGCAGTCCCGCCGCGCGAGGAGAGAGCGTGTAGGGTACTCCCTACACCTTCGCGATCACTTCGGTCGCGAAGAGCTCCATCGACCGGGCGGCTTGTTGGTGGGTTAGATCGCCCCATTGGAAGGCGCCGCCGAGATAATCCATCCCGCTCTCGGCAGCGTAGGCCTGCACATAGGCGCGCACGGTTTCGGGTGAGCCGGTGATGAGCGCTTCGACCTTCGTTGCCAGGTCGTAGTCGCCGCCAAACCCGGGATGGAGGTTGGCAGGCAGGTTCCCGGCGTCCGAACCGTCGTCTTCGCTGTAGCCGGGCTTCGGCCAGTTGTTTGCGCGGACCTTGAAGGCGCGGCGGGCCACGGCTTCCGCCTCCGCGTCCGTGTCGGCGACGTAGACCACCTTTACGGCGCCAACCTTCGGTTCAGCGACGTGGGGATTCAGGCGACCGGGGTCGCTGGCGTGCTCCTCGCGCAGCTGGTGATAGCGCGCGGCCTGGGCAGGCAGATTCCTGAGCGGGCCGCCGCCGAGGTAGTTGAGATTGCGACGGGCGGCGTATTCGAGGTTGCCGGGGTACCAGAGCGGCGGATATGGCTGTTGTTTCGGGTGCATCGTCATTGGTACGTCCGAGAAGGAGTAGTGCTCGCCGTGGTAGGTGAGCCGGTCTTGTGTGAGGCCCAGGACGAGGATGTCAAAGGCCTCGGCGAAGCGCGCTCGCGAGTCCGCGATGTCGTGGCCCCAGAGCCGGTGTTCGAGGCGGGAGATGCCTCGACCCACGCCCACCTGCAACCTCCCGCCGCTGAGGTTGTCGAGCATCGCGACCTCTTCGATGAGGCGGAGGGGATGGTAGAACGGCAGGCAGTAGACGAGTGGGATGAGCTGGATGCGTTCCGTGCGCGCGGCCGCGGCCGCGAGGAAGACACTCTGTGAGGGCGCGACGCTGAGCGGCGCGAAGTGATGCTCGGCAAGGTGATAGGCCCAGAAGCCAAGACGGTCCGCGAGGGCGAGAAGGTCAAGCCGCTCCCGGAACTGCTGGTCGAGAGGGATGTCGTGCTGCCGCTCCATATGGTCGAAGATGCCGACGGTGATGGGCATTGAGATTCTCCCGCGGTGGCCGAATGGTCGTCCCCGGCCGATCGCGGTCGAGGCCACGCGATCGTAGACCCGCCGGTCACAGGCCACACGCGACATCCCGCCCGGGGAATCTCTCCACGCCGGGCATCTAGCGCGATGTCCCGGCGAGCCGCTCGCTGAGGGTCCATAAACGGGAAGCTGACTCAGGGTCGATCGAGTACGGCATCACGTCGCCCGGCCACGCGCCCGCGGTGGGCAAACCCGCGCCGCTAACGGCGGCGCTCTCGGGCGCCAGCGGGGCGATGTCGCAGTTCTCACAGTAGACGCCGCCCAGTCCGTCGAGCTGCGGGCTGGTGGCGCACCACACACTCGTCGCCGCCCCCTGCGCCACATTCTTCAGATTCCGCGAGAGGTCGATGATCGGCTGACCGTCTGCGTCCAGGAATCCGCCCGCCTGCAACGCCTCGACGGATGTGTTGCGCGAAAGCGGCGTGATGATGCTGCCGGGGTGGAGAGAGAACCCACGGATGCCATCCGCCTGCCCGCGCCGATCGACTTCGAGCGCGCAGAGGTTGTTCCCGACCTTCGATTGCCCGTACGCGCTCGCGGGCGAGTAAGGCCGTCGGTCGAAGTGCACGTCATCCCAGACGACGGGCGAATAGCGGTGGGCGGCGGCGGACACGTTGACGACACGCGCTCCTTGGGCCCGTAGCAACGCTGGCCAGAGCCGGACGATGAGCTGGAAGTGCCCGAGGTGGTTCGTCGCAAACAGGGTCTCGTAGCCACGAGCGTCACGCGTCAGGGGGCATGCCCGCGATGCCGGCGCTGTTGACGAGAATGTGCAGCGGCCGCCCGGACGCGACGAATCTCGCCGCAAACGCGTCGATCGACCCCGTGTCGAGAAGATCCATCGATTTCGATCTCGACCCCCGTGATGCCGTCCAGCGGGGCGGCCCGCGTGCGGTCGCGAGCGGGGACGATCACCGGTGCGCCGGCGGAGGAGAACGCCCGGACTGTCTCGACGCCGAGACCCGAGTAGCCGCCAGTGACGATGGCGACCGTGCCGGTCAGGTCGATGCCGGCGATGACCTCGGCGGCGGTTGAGGCGACGCCGAAGCCCGAACCGATGGACGCCTGCGTGGTCAGCATTGGTAGCCCCCTGGACTTGCGAACGGTACGCGACTCCGCGCGCTACCGTGTTGCGGTGAAGGTCCCCTTGATGTTCACCTTCGCATCCTTCGCGCGATCAATCAGGGCATCGGCGTCCTTGCAACTGAACTCGCCCTTGAGTTCGTTCGCGCCGTCGTCCAGCGAGATGGTGCACTCTTTACCCCATTCACCGCCCGCCGCGAACGACTCACCCGAAATAATGAGGGCGCCCGGCTCGTCCGGCGAATCCTTTTGGAACGCGATCTGGATGGTCACACCCGAGCCCGTGTAGGTGAGCAACGTGAACCCGCCCGACGTGATCCCCGTGCCTTTGCCCTCGATCTTCAGGTCCTTGCCGCCGGAAACGGCAATGCTGACCGCGCCTGTCCTGAACGCGCCGTCTTTGATGTCCGGGATCTTGTTGCGGCTCCCGGATGACTTTGGCGTTTCCTTGCTGCCGCTGCTGGTCGACGCGTCGTTGTCAGCGGTATCGGAGTCGTCATCCCCGCCGCAGGCGGCCATGAGAGCCCCCGCAGCGGCGAAGGCGAGGAGTGCAACCAGCAGGGATCGGCGGGACAGATTCACAGCGGCCCTCCAGTAGTGCTCCCCGGATGCCCGCCCGCGTGAGGAGGAGGACGGCCGGGCGCGAGGGGAGCTGGCGTACGATAGCACAGCGAGTCAACCCGATCTGCTGCGGCCCCGCGCGGGCGCCTCTCCGCCGTTACTGGCGCAGATACGGGAGCAGATCGAAGCGCTCGTTGTGGTGGACGCGCCCGTCCTGCCTCACGTCAGGCGCTCGGGACAGCCACGTCGTTGTTAACCCGCCCGAGACGTTGGCGATAATGTCCCCCGATGACAGGGAGGTCCGCATGACAGACCAGATTGGGCTGAAGCAATTCCACGAAGCAGCTGGGGCGGAGGACTGGCGCATCGTCGGCGATGGCGCCTGCGCGTACTTCCCGACTGGGTCGTTCTCGGCGGGCCCCGGCTTGTGCAGGCGATCAGCGCCCTGCGGG
>JAYUAG010000258.1:0-4665 GCA_043741475.1 Thermoflexaceae bacterium
CGCCGCTCGCGGCCCCTGCTCGCGAATGGGGCGAGAACGACATGCTCAACCTCTGTTACACGGGCGGCACAACGGGCCTGCCCAAGGGCGTGATGCTGAGCCAGCGCAACATCGTCTCGAACGCGCTCCACGCCGTCATGAACATGGGCTTCACCGAGGCCGACACCTGGCTGCACGTCGCCCCGATGTTCCACCTCGCCGACGCCTGGGCGTGCTACGCCTTCACGATCACCGGCGGCGCCCACGTCTTCATCCCCGGCTTCTCCCCCCAGGCGACGCTCGAAGCGATCGAGAAGCACCGGGTGACGAAGACGATCCTCGTGCCGACGATGGTCAACTTCCTCGTGAACTTCCCGGCCGTCCGGGACTTCGACACCAGCAGCCTCGACATGATCCTCTACGGGGCGTCGCCGATGCCCGTCGACCGTCTCGTCGAGGCAGTCAAGGTGTTCGGACCCAAGCTCGTCCAGGCCTACGGGATGACGGAGACGGCGCCGCTGCTCACCGGCTGGCGCAAGGAGTGGCTCGACTTCTCTGGCGGCGAGGCGGCCACGAGGCGGCTCGCCAGCTGTGGCCGCGAGATCGTGGGCGTCGAAGTCCGGGTCGTGGATGAAGTCACGGGCGAGGACGTGAAGCCGGGCGCCGTGGGCGAAGTGATCGCGCGCGGGCCGAACGTCATGCTGGGCTACTGGAACCGGCCGAAGGAGACGGCCGAAGCGCTCCGCGGCGGCTATATGCACACGGGCGACCTGGGGACGATCGACAACGAGGGCTTCATTTACATCGTCGACCGGGCGAAGGACATGATCATTTCCGGCGGCGAGAACATCTACTCGACGGAGGTAGAGAACGCGATCTTCGAGCACCCCGCCGTGCTCGAAGCGGCGGTCATCGGCATCCCTGACGAGAAGTGGGGCGAGGCCGTGCTCGCGATCGTCGTGCCGAAGGAGGGCGCGGCGCCGACGCCGCACGAGATCATCGAGCACTGCCGCGGGCTCATCGCCGCCTACAAGTGCCCGAAAGAGGTCGTGATCCGCGACACGCCGCTGCCGAAGAGCGGACCGGGGAAGATCCTGAAGACGGAACTGCGGAAGCCGTACTGGGAAGGCAAGGCGAAAGCGGTCAACTAACGGTCCGTCACATGGGGCCTCGCCATTGTGCACCTCCCGACTTCACGGGCGACGGGGAGTCGTGGAGCGCCGCGGATGGAAGCACTCAGAAGGACATCGCCGGGACAGAAGTGAGGATGTCCAGGAGCAGCGCGGTGTTGGAAAGATCAGCCACGGCCCAGTCCGCGCCGGCGACGAGGAGCTCGCCGATGCTGAAGCGTCCCGTGGCGACGCCAAGCGCGCGGGCGCCGGCGGCGTGCGCAGCGGCGATGTCGAGTGGCGTGTCGCCGAGCACGATTGCCAGTGCGGGGGCTGGGTCGCAGCTGGCGAGGCGGGCGACCTCGTCGATTCCGGCGACAACAAGCTCTGCGCGCACCGCCGTGTGGTCACCGAACCCGCCGGCGGGGAACCGCCGCCAGAGATCGAAGTAACCGAGCTTGGCCTCGGCGCCCGCACGGATGTTTCCCGTAGCGAGGCCGACCGGCACGGCGGCCGCATCGAGCGCATCCAGCAGCGCACCGACGCCGGGGAGGACCTCGCCGCCCAGGCGGGCGAGTTCGCGTGGAAGGTGGGAGAGGTAGGCGGCAAAGGCCACGGCCAGCGTGTCATCATCGCAGCGATCTGGTGTGTGCCGGGTGATCGCTTCGCTGAAGATGGCGCGGTCGGTGCGACCATCGAAGGAGATCCCCGCGGTCGCCTGTTTACGGCCGAAGAGTTCGGCGAAAGCGAGGTCCATCGCGTGCCTGCCGGCGCCGTTTGTGCGGACCAGAGTGAGGTCGATATCGAACAGGACGATTGGGGGCACGGCGGCATTTTGAGGCGGCCGGCGGCAACGCAACATCGCAGGGACAGCGGCCGTGCGGCTGCGACAAGGGCGTTGTACTCTTGGGACATGTCCTCTACCGAATTGACCCTTGGCCAGGCCCTGGCCGAATACCTTCAATCCCTTAAGGCCGAGCAGCGGCGGACCAGCGAAGTGTACGTACGGAAGTATGTCGACTATGCCGGCGAGACGATGCTGGTGGCAGCGCTCACGGGGAGCAGAGTAGAACTCTACGCGGAGAGCCAGATTCGCCACACAGACCCGGCGGCGCCGGAACGGGTGGCGGCGCTGAAGGCCTGGTTCCAGTTCCTGAAGAAGAAGGAATATACGACCGCCAACTACGGCATCCACATTCGCGCGCGCAAGGCGCCGGCGCGGGCCGCGGGGCAGTCGATCGCGCGGACGGACCAGACGCCGCTGGAGATGACTGAAGAAGGCATCGCTGGCCTTCAGGACGAACTGAAGTCGTTGACCAGCCAGCGCGGCGAGCACGTCCAGGCGATCGAGTATGCGCGCCAGGATGGCGACCTCCGCGAAAACGCGCCCTACCACGCAGCACGAGAAGCGCTGGCCTTTACAGACCAACGACACCGGCAGATCAGTGAAGCGCTGCGCCGCGCGGTGGTCGTCGATGGAGCGTCTCGGGACGATCGCTCGCAGGTAGGGTCGGTGGTAAGCGTCACCAACCTGGAGGACGAGAGACGTTCCGAGTATCGACTCGTCAATGCACGCGAAGCGAACGCCGCCGAACGGAAGATTTCGGTGGACTCGCCGGTGGGCAAGCAGCTCCTCGGCCGGCGCGCGGGCGAAGAGGTCCGCGTCACCACGCCGCGGGGCGACGTGCGATTCCGGGTGGAACTGGTGGCCAACGGTTAAACCTGGCCCTCACCCCCGGCGCCTCTCCCGACTTCGCGGGCGAGGGGAGACCAGGGCTGATGTTGGCCCCCGGTTCCCGCTTGAGACGTCAGTGCGCTGCGTCGTGGTGGCGTTAAAGCGAGCTTCGAAACACACGCCTTCAGTATCCCGCGGCCCGGCAGCCTTCACGGGCGGCCGCTCGCTGCCGTATGTAGGAACATGCAGGAGAGTGCGCGATGCTGGTGAAGGGCGAAGTGGCATGCCTTCACTGCGGCCACGTCAGCGGCGACTGGGTTGGCGAGCGCGGCACGCCCTTGACGGTTCATGGCTTTCGCCGGCCGGCGGCGGAGGGAATCGACCCGTCGACGCCGCTGAAATGCGCGCGCTGCGGCGGGCCCGTGTTTTTGGACAACGCCGGGATGGTCGTCTCGATGGCGCGGCTCAAGCGGATCGCGCGACTCCGGCGGCAACTGGCCGTCTATGAGCGGGATGACGAGGCAGCGTGAGCGCGCCGGACCTGTTAAGGCCCCACTCAACAGCAATCGTCTTTGTAGCCACAGCGGCGGCACACGGCCAGCCGCGAGCCCTTGATGTCGGCAAGCACTTCACCACAGCGCGGACAGGGCTGGGTAGGGATGGGACGGGGTGGCATCGGTAGGAGTTTGGCTGCGGAGCGCGCGGCCGTCAACGGTAATCGCTAAAGGGCGTTGACACATTAGGCATAGCGTGGATAGAGTTCGCCTTGAAAAGACCCGGCGCGACTGCCGGGAGGGAGGTATCCGCGTGGAATCCGCCCCCTTCAGCAAGAACGACATCCGGGCCGTGTTCGCCGAGTTCCTGGGGACGATGTTCTTCGTCTTCGTGGGGACCGGCGCGGTCGTGGCCACCCTCGCGTTCGAGACGTCGAACATTGCCGCGATCACGGGGGCGAGCCTCATCGCGATCGCCCTCGCCCACGGCATCGGCATCCTCACGGCGGCGGCGTGGACGGGGAACGTCAGCGGCGGCCACATCAACCCCGCGGTGACGCTGGCGATGATGTTCACAAGGAACATCAAGGTAGGCCTTGGGCTCGCCTACATGGTGGCACAGTTCGCGGGCGCGGCCGCTGGCTCGGGCTTGTTGAAACTGTGCACCTCGAACGACCTGGAAGGCGCCCTGGGTTCCCACCACCTCACGGGCGTGGCGAAGGGCGAGGGCCTGCTACTCGAGATCATCCTGACCGCGTTTCTCGTGACGGTGATCTTCACGACCGCGGTGAGCAAGAAGGGCTGGGGCCTGAACGCGCCTATCGCCATTGGCCTGGCTGTGACTGTGATTCAGTTCGTGGCGGTGCCGTTCACGGGCGCCTCGGTGAACCCGGCGCGTTCGTTCGGGCCGTTCCTTGTGGCGAACAGCTGGAATTCGAACGACAACAACGACTGGTGGATCTACTTCACCGCGCCGTTCATCGGGGCGCTCATCGCAGCGGCGATCTGGCTGATCTACAAGGACATGGGTGACGACTCGCTCGACCCCGACCCGGCGCCGAAGGTGGCGGACGCGGCCTGACCGGGACGACGCGTCAACGACGGGCCATACTGGTTGTGCGCCAATTCACAATCCGAGGAAGCCATGTCGATTCGTCGCCTCATGACCGCAGTGGTCGCCGCCGCGGTGGCCGCCGTCCCCCTGATCGCGTCCGCGGCTTGCGGCGGCGGCTCTGATACGGCCGCCAGCCCGCTGGAAATCGACCAGAAGGGTCTGCGCTTCCAGCCGTCCATGCTGACCGTGAAGGCCGGCGCCACCATCACTTTCAGAAACTCTGATTCGGCGCTCCACACCGTGAGGATCAGCAACGGCGTGAAATCCGGCGACATGCACAGTGGCGACACGTAC
>JAYUAG010000259.1:0-1893 GCA_043741475.1 Thermoflexaceae bacterium
CGGCGGCCGGGCGGTCGGCGCCATCGCCGCACGCGGCTGCAGCGAACATGAACGCAGCAAGGAGAAGCGATGAGAGAGCGGTTGCCTTCATGTCCTCAGGCTGCGTGCGGGCGCGTGCTATCGCAACCGTCGCGTAAACAGACACGTTCTGGACCACTTCGCGCGTCACATAACCACCACGGGGTAGCCGCGCCCCGCCGTGGGCGCGGGCCGACGAATCATGCCCGGCGCTGCGTGACATCCGGGCGCCAGCATCACACGGGTAGGGATTCTTGCTATGCCGACAGTACAGCCGCCACGCCCTCGCGTGGCACGATCGTCCGTGGCCGCAGCGGGCCACGGCTACCTCGTCCCGTTGTGCGCTGCCCCGACGGGCGAACCGGCCATGCGACAGCACGGCCCACCACGCCCTCGGCTTGGCACGACCGTCCGTGGCCGCAGCGAGCCACGGCCACCTGGTCCCGTTGTGCGCTGCCCCGACGGGCGAACCGGCCATGCCGCCAGCACGGCCCGCCACGCCCTCGGCATGGCACGATCGTCCGTGGCCGCAGCGGGCCACGGCTACCTTGTCCGTTCGTGTGCCGGGGCCTGGTTGGCGGACATCCGCAAGGAACAGAGTCACCGGGGGCTCCCCCTCGCCCGCGAAGTCGGGAGAGGGAGAATCCCTACCCAGGGGGGTGAGGGCCTCAGGGCGACGGCGACGGGCTGGCGGCGGGCGTCTCGCTCGCAGTGGGCGTCGCCGAGGCCGTGGGCGACGGCGACGAGTCGGTCGCAGGGGAGGCTGAGGGCGACGGCGTTGCAGGGACGGGTGTGGCGGTCGCGCTCGGGGAGGGCGATGGCGACGGGGAGGCGGCCGTCGGTGTGATCGGCTTGACCGCGCCCGTGCCCGCCGCGACGGCGCTGTTTACTTTGTCCACGACCGAGTCGACCGACGGCTGGAGGTCCGGCTGCCGTTCCTTGACTTCATTGAGCACCGCCACGACCTGGTCCCGAATGTCTTTGAGCCGTTCTTGTTGGGGCTTGTCGAGCGGACCCTTCTGCGCCAACTGGGCGAGTGCGTCTGCCTCCCGCGCCAGACGGTCGAGGTCCGCCTGGGTTACTTCGGAGCGGGGAAGCACGACGATTCGCTGGACGCTCAGTTCCGTGGCGTTGAGCCGGACGTCGACGCGTCCCGGGCCGTCGGAGAAGCGGTAGTCGATGCGGTCGCGCCCGGCGCGGAAGACGTAGTTCCAATCGCCCTTGCCGGCGCTGTCGGCGGTGAGGAAGCCGAAGGCGATCGCCCACGCGCCCAGTGCCCCCGCGACCACGCCGGCCGCGGCAAAGGCGGTGCCGTAGCGCCGCTGGGGGGTGCGCGAGGGGGTGGATTCCGCCATCGGCACCATGCCGCTCGCCTTTTTCATGCCGGCTTCGATGAAGCGCCGCTTGAGCGCGCCTTCGAAGTACCAGCTCGGCTCTTCGCGGCGGGTGGCGTCGATCAGGTCGATCGAGGTGTCGAGCAGCGCCTCGAGCCATTCGGTGTCGCGCGGGAAGAGTTCGAGGACGAGTTCGCGGTCGAGGCCATCGTCGATCAGCGCCTGTGCCTCGGCGTAGACGCGGTCTCCATAGGACGGCCGGGAATTGAAGAGGCGCATCATCGTGGCCTCATCATCATCTGGAGTTTGGCGATGCCTTTGTGTTGCAACACTTTGACGTTATTTTCGGTCTTGTTCAGGGCTTGCGCCGTTTCAGCTACGGAAAGGCCGCTAACGAAACGGAGGCTGACGACCTGGCGTTGCGCCTCCGGGAGTCTCTCGATCGCCTTGCGCGCCACCTGGAAGGTGAGTTCCATCTCCACCTGGAGGGTGTGGTCGGGCGCCGGGTCCGGGATCATCTCCGTCAGTTCGCTGGTCATTC
>JAYUAG010000260.1:0-1892 GCA_043741475.1 Thermoflexaceae bacterium
ACGAGGCCGATGACTTCGAGGATCGTGGCCACGTAGGCGGCGTAGTCGCGCTTCACCGATTCGAGGAGGGCGCCCTCACCGCCCGCAACGGCCTCGAAATGGTCGAAGTCATATTCGGACTGGCGTACCTGTCGCGCCGCCGCGTCCAGTTCCTTCGGGCCCGGCGCGGTGAGGGCGAGGGCGCCGGCGTAGGACTGGTATTCGATGCTCGTCTGCAACTGCCGGTAGGCGGCTACTTTCCCTTCGAGTTCACCGAGCCGCCCCGCACGGTCGTTTGAAGCGCCGAGGGCGAGGACGGCGACCAGCCCGAGGGCGACCAGCAGGAGGGCGATGGCGAGGAAGGCCGCGAGCAGCTTGAAGTGGAGGCGCGCCGGGGTGCGCGCCACCTGTCGCGGCAACCAACGCGAAGGCGCGGTGAGAGCGGCCCAGACGCGGGCGCCGATGCTGGTCATGCCGAAAGCCCTCCCCGCGTGGACGCGTGTCATGATCTTAAGACCGCCAGTCGTCTTTGGCTGGGGTGCCCGACGCCGGCGACCGGTAGCCGTGCCTCACCGCCGGCACTGGACTCTGATCGGTCCCAGGCGCGCGCGCCTGCTCGCGTCTGGCCGCGAGAGGACTCCCGCGGCCAGGGATGGCCGCGACTCCTTGATCGTTCATGAATTGAGCCTCTCGTTCGTGGCGGCCACCGCCAACGGCACGTCGCGCGGCACGCCGTCGATGTCGCAGTTGAACTGCGCGGCGGCACGCGGCGGCTGTTGAAACGGCGCCAGCGCCAGCTCGCGCTTCAGCTCATTGAAGATCCGGAAGTCCGTGCCGCGGGAGATGATCTCATCCGGCGTGCTGTTCATGAACCCGGCTTCGCGCAGCCGCAGCGAGTAGAAGCGCAGTGAATCGTCCGGGTTGTGCGACCGCCAGGCGTCAAAGGGGATCGTCCTTATCGACTCCAGCGCCTGCTCGTACGATCGCTTCCAAGTGTGTGTTGCGAAGAGTGCGGCCGCGGCCCGTTCCGGTTCTCTCACACAGGAGTCTATCCCCCGCAGGACCGCCCGGAGCGCGCGCTTCGTGGCTATTGGGTGCTGCTCCAGGAACTCCCGGTGGGTGATGATCATGCAGCAAAGGTATTGCGACCAGGGCCGGTCCACTGCGGTATCAAGGATTACGCGTCCCTTGCCCGCGTCCCGGACGACGAGCCAGTCCGGGAGCGCGAGGACCACGGCATCCACCACGTCGCTCGGGAAGGGCGCGTCCAACAGCGCCTGGGGGTAGACGCGATCGCGCAGCGGCACGATCTCGAAGTCCCGGCCAGCCCGGAGGCCGACGTACTGGAGGAGACTCGCAGCGAAGGCCTCGTCGGACCGTTCCGGGCTGGTGGCGGGGATGCCTACCTTTTTGCCACGAAGGTCCGCCAGGGAACCGACGTTCTCCCGCGCGATGATTCGGGCACAGCCAACGTGCGCTCCGGCGAGGCCAATGATCGGGCTACCGAGGTCGATGCCGATCGCCACTGCAGGCAGAAAGTTGAACGTGAGGTCGAGAACGCCGTCTGCCACAGACTGGTTGATTCGTGAGAACTGGACCTTCGTCGGGACGTAGAAGACCTTCGTGAATCCTTCTTCATGAAGAAACTCCTCGGCCATCAAGAGGGGAGCGAAGCAGGCGTTGTCGCCCTCCGGCAGGCGGATCGACGTCACCTCCGGCGGCGGCTCTTCCTTCGCGCTTGAGGACGGCTTGCGCTCGCCGCCGCAGCCGAAGAGCAGCGACGAGGCCGCGCCCGTGACGGCGAGTCCCGTGCCGCGGAGCAGGGTTCTCCGGGTGAACCGTGGTCTCGTAGTGTCTGGGTCGTTCCGGTCCATGTTCAGCTCCTTTCGGCCCTGGGCCCGGCGACGCTGGCG
>JAYUAG010000261.1:0-1890 GCA_043741475.1 Thermoflexaceae bacterium
GGGGTGATCGCGGGCGGCCATACGATCTGGGACGCCGAGCCGAAGTACGGCCTGAGCGTGTTCGGGACCGTCCATCCCCGGAAGATCACGAGGAAGGACGGCCTGCGGCCCGGCGACGTGCTCTACCTGACCAAGCCACTGGGCACGGGGACGATCGCGTCCGCGAGCAAGCAGGGGCGCGCGCCGGCCGGAGCGATGGATGGGGCCGTAGCCTCGATGCTGCGCCTCAACCGGCACGCCGCCCACCTGGCCGTGTGCCACGGCGTGCGCGCCGCGACCGACGTGACCGGCTTCGGGCTGCTCGGCCACCTCTGGGAGATGTGCGAGCGGTCGGGCGTGCGCGCAGAACTCGAGCTGGCGGCCGTGCCCCTGCTCGAAGGCGCGTTGGAGTGTTCACGCATGGGTGTGCACACCGGCGGCGAGGGTCGCAATCGTGACTATGCGGGCGGAAACGTGGATGTCGACGAAGGGCTCGACCCGGACAAGGTAGCGCTCCTCTGGGACCCGCAGACCTCGGGCGGGCTGTTGATCGGCGTGTCCCCCCGCCGGGCACGCGCGTTCGAGGCGGCGTTCGCCGCGGATGGCGAGCCGCTGTGGCGGGTGGGCCGGGTCGTGCGTGGGGCGCCGTCGATCACGGTGAGGTGAGGCGGCACCCGAGCCAAGGGAACCGCGCGCGTCAGCAAGCGGACGGCATCGACCACGTCCGGCGTCGGCCACCCATGAGCATCCCAGCGCTTGCTTCCGCGCGCGCTACGGACGCGGGCGTCTCACCCGACCGTCACCGGGTTTGTCCGAGGCTGACTGGCGCGCATATACTCGGACGAGCGTCCCCGGAGCGGTGGGAGGTTTGATTGTGATTGTGACAACCGCCGTGGCTACGGAGTTCGAGACCGTCATCGGTCTCGAGGTACATTGCCAGCTCCTCACCAAAAGCAAGATGTTCTGCGGCTGCGCCGTGGCGGAGCTGGGCGCCGAACCGAACACGCACGTCTGCCCGGTTTGCCTCGGGCTGCCCGGGGCGCTCCCCGTGATCAACGAGAAGGCGATCGAATTCATCACCATGACCGGCCTCGCGCTCCACAGCGAGATCGCGTCCTTCAGCAAGTTCGACCGCAAGAACTACCACTACCCGGACCTGATGAAGGGCTACCAGGTCTCGCAATACGACCTGCCCGTGTGCGTCGGCGGTTCGCTCGATATCCAGGTTGAGGGCGAGGCTCCGCGCCGCATCGGTATCACGCGCGTGCACATGGAGGAGGACACGGCCAAGCTCCAGCACCGGATGGACGCGGTGTCGGGCGAGGGCTACAGCCTCGTCGATGTGAACCGCTCGGGCACGCCCCTGATGGAGATCGTGAGCGAGCCGGACATGCGCTCGCCCGCGGAGGCACGGGAGTATCTCGTGCGCCTCCGCCAGGTGCTGCGCTACATCGGCGTGAGCGAAGCGAACATGGAAGAAGGGAACTTCCGCTGCGACGCGAACGTCAGCCTGCGGCCGCGCGGCTCGTCCGCCTTTGGGACGCGGGCCGAAGTGAAGAACATGAACAGCTTCCGCGCCGTGCACGACGCAATCGCCTTCGAAGAGATCCGCCAGGCAAAGATCCTGCGTGAGGGCGGCGCGATCGTGCAGGAGACGCGCGGCTGGGTGGACGAACGCCAGGAGACGGTGAGCCAGCGTTCCAAAGAGCACGCCCACGACTACCGCTACTTCCCCGAGCCGGACCTGCCACCTCTGCGCCTTTCGCGGGAGTGGGTGGCCGAGGTACAGGCGAAGCTGCCCCAGTTGCCCGCAGAACGCAAGGAGCGGCTACTCGGCCTCGGCCTGACCGAGTTCGAAGCGCACACCCTGAGCGAGGTGCGCGAACGGGCGGACTACTTCGACGGCGTCCA
>JAYUAG010000262.1:0-4649 GCA_043741475.1 Thermoflexaceae bacterium
GTGTCGTCGAAGCGCACGTTTCTCACGGTAAGGCTGAACACCGCGCGGGGCGCGAGGTTGCCGATGGCGGCGAGCGCGGTGGCGAAGAGCACGCCCGCGGCCGGGTAGAAGCCGCCATCCGGGGTGGCTGCGATTGCGAGGCCGCGCCCGCTAATCCGCGGCGCCCGCAGCCTCCCCGCCCGCGTGATCACCTCCCAGTAATCCCGCACGGCCAGTGCCGCCGCGCCGGCGCCGCCGAGCAAGGCCGCCAGCGCCACCATCGCCAGCCCCCAGCGCGGGTTGACCACGCGTGAGAGACCTTCCGTGCCGTCATCCGTCAATCCACCCACGTCGTTCAGGCTCACGATCGCGATGATGAGCGAGGTTGCGAAGAGGACGAGCGTCGCGAGGCCCATCCAGCGTCCCGCCCGCGGCGGCGCTACACGCGCCACCATGCTCGCGACCGCCACCCAGCCGCAGGCGAACGTGGTGACGCCTGGCCCTGTGTCCATACCGCGGATGGTGAAGTGAAGGACGCGGCCACCCCGCAGTATGGCGTTGACGTCCGCCCAGGGGCCGAGCGAGCCGAGCACCACCAGCAACCCGGAGACCACCGCCAGCACCGCCATCGCGCGGAGCTGTCCGTCTTCCTCCCCGTGCTCCTCGTGTGCGTCAGAAGAGGGCTGCATCGATCCCCCAGGTCATCCCCGCCGCGGTCGCGAAGAGGACGACTTCGATCAGGATCATCATCGTGTTCTGGCCCTGTTCGCCGTAATCCTTCAGGCCCGCGAGGAGCAGGTAGTTCGCGTTCAGGAACACGGCGAGTACCAGCCCCGCGGGCGTCAGGAAGCCGAACGTCAGGCTCAGCCCCGCGCCAAGTTCACCCAGCACCACGAGCCACGAAGTGACCACCCGGCGGCGCGGGCTGGAGAGCGACGTCCGCCGGATAGTGTTGGCGAAGGCGGGAATGGGGTGGTCCTTCGTGAGCGATTCCACCCACCCCATGGAGCCGCCTTTCACGAAGTCGCGCAGGTCCTTATGGCGCACGCTCTCCAGCCACCAGAGGCCCACGCCGATGCGCAGGATCGCGAGCCATTCGGCGCGTGTCAGCCAATCGAAGATATCCACCTATTCCCTGTCCCCTGTAACCTGTCCCCTGATAACGGCGATATGAGCGCTCTCTTCGAGCGCTGTGATCCAGTGGAGCGCTTCCCAGGTCGTCTTGCCACGGGCATAGGCGCCGTGACCGCGAAGGATAACGACCACGCGCGTTTGTAACGCGGCCGCGATCAGCTCGATCTGGAGCGGCCCCGGCGCTACCACGGGCACGTCCTTGAGGTGAAGCTGCCCCTCCAGGTCGCCCGGCACGAAGAGATCCGTGTCGAAGGAGAGCGCGGTCGCGTGGCGCGGGTGCGCGTGGACGACCGCGCTGGCGCCCGTGAGCGCGTAGACGGCCGAATGGAGGAACGTGTCGCTCGAAGGTGGCGGCCCTTCGTGGCTGCCGTCGGCGTGGACAAGAGAGATATGACGTTCCTGCAGCCGCCCGAGCATCGTCCCCGTCCCCGTGATCCACATGCCCGTGCCCTCGCGCAGGCTGATGTTGCCGCCGTGGCTCGTCACCAGCGCCAGCTGGTACAAATCCTTACCGACTTCCGCGATGTCCCAGAGCAGCCGCTGTGAAATGGGCATAGCCGATTCAACCACGGCCAGCGCCAAGAGGCAGTCAGCGACCAGCGGCTATGGGCGTGGCGAGCGCCACCCAGCCATCGGCGTAGAACGGCGATGCGCGGCGCGCCAGCGATTCGACGCCGCCGAGGACCTTCGCTTTCCACGAACCGCGCGCGCCGTCCGCCGCGTAGGGGCGGATCTCGTTCACCGCCCATCCGGTCTTGCGGAGGAGAGTAGTCAGCGTCGTCGGACTAAAATAGTAGTTGTGGTCAGGGTGCACCGACTCCTGGCGGAAGAGGCTGTGGACGATTCCCCGGAACCAGAACGCGTTCGGCGCCGTTAGCAGCAAGCTCCCCTGCTCGCCGAGCACATGGTGTGCGCCAGCGAGGAAGCGCCCTGGATTGGGAAGATGCTCCAGCACCTCGCCGGCAACGATCAGCTCGAAGGGCGCTTCGTCCAGGTCTTCGAGTCTCTCGGCATCGGCCACGCGAAGATTTTCTCGCCCGCGCTCGGCCAGCCAGCGGACCGCCTCAGCGTCGTAGTCGATGCCCAGGCACTCGCGCGCCGCACCGGTGATGCGGTCGTGAAGGAGCGCGCCTTCGGCCGCTCGCCGTTCGTGCACGGGCCAGTCGGCGGCGCCGACGTGGAGCACACGGCGGCCGCGGCAGGCAGCGAGCACGTAGTCGACACGATCCACGCAGGCCCCGAGGGGTGGCTTGAAGTGGCGGGTGGCGCCCTCATCCATGGGCCCAGCTTACGTTGCGTGCCGCATGAGGGTGAAGCGGCGCGCGCGTCCCGGCCGCCTTCGCTACCATGCACCCCCGTGACCAGCTTCGCTTCACCCTTACTCCCGGCGCGCGCCGTCATGCTCGCCGCCGGCGATGGCGGGCGCCTCGGCGCCCACACGCTCCGCCTCCCCAAGCCGCTCGTGCCGCTCAACGGGCGCCCCCTCGTCGACTACACGCTCGAAGCGCTCGCCGCCGCCAGCATCGAAGAGGTCGTGGTGGTGACCGGTTACCGTGAACCCCAGGTGGTCGCGGCGCTCGTGCGCTCCGCCCCGGCCTCGCTGCAGCTGACGTTCGTCTCGAACCCGCGCTACCACGGCCACGCCTCGCTCTCCCTGAGGGCCGCCCGCGCCAATTGTGGAGATAGGCCGTTCATCCTCGTGATGAGCGACCATCTCCTCTCGCGGCCGATCATCGAAGTGTTGGCGGGCGACTCGAGCGGCGCTCAGGCCGTCGTCGCCGCCGACTTCAGTGCTCGCGAGCCGACGTCCCCTACCCCTGATCCGTACCGCGAGCGTCAGAGACCGTACCCAGGTCAGACATCGCGTCACACATCCTTATATATAGAGGAGGCCACGAAGCTCGCCGTCCGCCCTGATGGCCGTGTGACCGCGATCGGCAAGACGCTACCGCAGTGGGATGCGCTCGATGCCGGCGCCTTTCTCGTGCGCCCCGAGGCATGGGAGACGATCCTCGCCACGCCCGAAGACTGCGAGCTGAGCGTGATCTTCGGCGCCATCGCCGCACGCGGCGACCTGCGCGCGGCCGACATCTCCGGCGCCTTCTGGTACGACATCGATACGGGCGAAGACCTCACGGCGGCCGAAGGCGTCGTGGCCGCCGCCTTTCCCCGGAAGGACTGACCGCCGGTGGCCAACTACGACGGCATCGTCTCCCGCCACCTCAACCGGCCGCTCAGCCGCCCCATCGCCGCCGCGCTCGCTCGCACGCCGGTCACCCCCAATGCCGTCACCGTATTCACGCTGCTTCTTGCCGTCGCCAGCGGGGCGCTGATCGCAGCAGGCTGGAATGTCATTGGCGGGGTGCTCATCCAGGTCGTCTCCGTGGTCGACGGCGTGGACGGAGACCTGGCGCGCCGCAAAGGCATGGCCACCCGTTTCGGGGGCGTCCTCGACGCCGTCACCGACCGCTACGCCGACGCGCTCATGGTCGGTGGGATGGCCGTTTATGCCGTGCGCTTCGAAGACTGGCCGCGGCCGGAGGTGGTGGGCATCCTCGCCCTCGCCGCCGCGTTGACGGTCAGCTACAGCCGCGCCCGCATCGAAGCGAGCCTCAAGGCGCAACCCTCCGACGGACTCTTCGGGCTCGCCAGCCGAGACGTGCGTTCGCTCGTCGCCGCCATCGGCACGGTCGCCGGCCAGTGCTACTGGACGCTGGCGGTGCTCGCGGCGGCCTCCGCGCTCACGGTGGCGTGGCGGCTGGCCTATTTGCGATTTCACCGGTAGCCGTCGGCCACTGCGCCGACGGGCGATCGTGTCATCGCGAGCGCCTGGTGGGCCGCGCCGTCGTTGCGCCTGGGATGGCACGTCCGTCCGTCGGCACGGAGAATCCCTACCCGACGGCTACCGCGCGTGGTCGGAGGAGCCGTCGTTGCGTCGGGCATGGCACATCCGCCCGTCGGCGCAGTGGCCGACGGCTACCTCTGGTATCGTTTCGGGCGTGGGACGTATCGACCAGCGGCCGTTCGCGCGTGTTGTCCGCCTGCCCAACGACGCGTACCTGAACGAAGAGGCGGTCTTCCACATCGTTGCCCGGGCGTTTCCCCACACTACCCCGTTCGTCGATAGCCTCGCCAACGAAGTCTGGGGAGCCATCCTCGGTCTCGACCGCAATGATGGCATCGTGCCGCGAGCCGCCTGTCTGATGCCCGATCACGTCCACCTGATCCTGAGTCCGGGAGCCATTGACCTGCGGCAGGCGCTGGCCAGTTTCAAGGCATACACCACGACGCTCGCCCGCGGGCACGGTGTGCGTCCCCTCTGGCAGCCCTCGTATTTTGATCGCCGGCTCAGGGACGACACGGAGGTACAGAACGCCATCAGGTATCTCCTGCATAACCCGGTCCAAGCGAATCTCGTCGAGCACGCGGAGGATTGGCCATTCACGAAAACCTGGTAGCCGTGGGTAGGGATTCTGACTGTGGCCACGGACGATCGTGCTATGCCAAGCGCGTGGTTGGCGGCGACGCCGTTGCGC
>JAYUAG010000263.1:0-1882 GCA_043741475.1 Thermoflexaceae bacterium
ACGCCGCTGTCCACCGCTTCCGGTGTGAGGCCAAGCCCTTCGGCGATGCCGTAGCGCACGCCGAGGTTCGTGGCCGCGGCAGCTGGCACTGACTGGCGGCCGGGGTCAATGAGCAGGAGGCCGAAGTTCTGGGTATAGCGCTCGCGCAGGCCGTCGAGGAAAAACGGCCGTGGGCCGCCCGTGAGTTCGCGGACGATGCTGAGGAACTGCTTGCCCTTTGCCGTGGGAGCGTCGGGGCTGCCGAGCGCCGGCGCAACTTGGCCAACAAGCACCCCGGCGAGGTTCGTTCCCGCCACCAGGGGCAGCGGCACTCCACTCGCGAACTCCGCTACCAGCGCCCAGCTGATGAGGAAATCGATCTCCTCTTCGCCGCCAATCGCGCCGCAGAGCGACAGCGCGCCGTCGAAGCGAGTGGGGTAGTGCTCCATCAGGAGCGCGAGGACGTGGCCGCCCATCGATTCGCCCACCAGGTAGGTGCGTTTCACCGGGCCGAAGGTGGAGGCAAAGTAGCTGGCGAGCGCGAGTGTGTCATCCGCGCCGATACCGGGGACGTACTGGTTCTCGCTGTAGCTGCTCGAGGCCCAGGCGAATCCGCCCTGGATGAACGCGTTTCGCAGGGCCGCCGGTGGCGTCGGCGCGATCAGCGTGCTGTTGTCCAGCCGCACACCGTGTGCGAAGACGACCAGCTCGCCGTTCCAGGCTGCCGGGATCTCGATTCGGTAGACGGCGTCGCCCAGGCGGCCGAACACGGCCCGCGCCCCGGAAAGCGGTGCGAACGCCGGGTCCCCGCGCGTGTGCGGCGCGTTCGTGTAGGCGCCCAGGCGTGGGCCTGGCGCTGGTGGGGGAGTAGCGTCGGCTGCTGCGCCGGCCGGCGTTGGCGTGGGCCGCGCGGTCGCTGTCGCGGTAGCCGGCGCGCCCGTGGCGGTAGCGGTGGCGGTGCCGGTGGCCTGCGTCGCGGCTGGCGCGTTTGGGACCGGTGGCGACGGCGTTACCGCGGGGGCCTTGTCGCTGCACGCGATTGCCACTACGCAGGCCAGCAGGGCGAGTCCGGTGAGCAGGCGCATATCGAGATGACTCTACAGATAGAAGCGCCGATGCGGTCGTTCAGGTGATCCGGGCGGACAGCGGCGGCGTAGGATCTGCCTCTACAGAACGAACCGTCCGTAGCGCCCGCGTCAGGAAGCGCTCGGATGTCTACGACGACGGGCGCGGGGCGCGCTCCCACTGGGACTGTGGCGACCTGCCTTCGCGCTCCCGTCGATCACGCCGGGAAGGCGGGGTTCGCGCGGTACTGTTCGAAGCTCATGCCCTTCGTATCGCGCGCCGAGAGCACAGGGGAACGGGTCGGCCACTCCACGCCGATCGCCGGGTCGTCCCAGGCGACGGTGCCTTCGGACGCCGGCTCATAGAGGCCGGTGCATTTGTAATGCACTTCAGCCGCATCGCTCAGCGTCAAAAATGCGTGGCCGAATCCGGTGGGGACGAAGACCTGGCGCATATTGGCGGCCGTTAGCTCCACCGTCACCCACTTCCCGAACGTGGGCGAGGCGACACGGAGGTCGACCGGCACATCGAGGATGGCGCCCACGGTGCAGCGCACGAGCTTGCCCATCGGCGCCGTGGTGTCCTGGTAGTGGAAACCCCTGAGGACATCCTTCGCGGAACGGGAGTGGTTGTCCTGGACGAAGTCGTCCGCTATCCCATGGGCGGCAAAGCGCTCCCGGTGATAGACCTCGATGAAGAAGCCCCGTTCGTCGCGAAAGAAGTCCGTATCGACCACGAGGACGTCAGGGATGGCCGTGGGCGTAACGTGGATGTCCAACGCTACTTGGCCCTGCCCATCGGGGCGTCGTGCGCAAGCGGCTCGAAGATGTTCTCCATC
>JAYUAG010000264.1:0-4627 GCA_043741475.1 Thermoflexaceae bacterium
TTCTCCCTTCGGTAGGCGGAGAGAGGGATCGGTTCGGAGGAAGTTCTGGCCGACGCGGCGAGTGCTTCACGCTGGTCCTTCCGAATCCGACGAAGGACAGCCAAGATGTACTTCTCCGGATACACCACATGCGGCTCCACGGCGGCTGAACATGCCTCGTTCAGATGAGCCTGCGTGATGCCACTTTGCGTCCCTACGAGGAGCTGGCGAGCAAACGCTTCGCTCAGAGGGAGGCCAGCCTCGCGGAACAGGGATTCCATCCATAGCGGGGCCACCCCGCTGGCAACCTTCTCAGGTGACTCGGGCCGGGACTCATCCAAGGAAGGCTTAGGTGCGTGGTAATGACTGTGAGGGTCCTCCTCCGAGTCTGTGAGAGCAGTGGTTGCGCTGTCTGTAGAGGGTCGGGTCCGCCTGAGCTGGGTGGGACGACGGCGTGGTCGCGGTACTGATGGCGGCGACGGCCCGAGGGCTTCGGTGCGATCGTGGCGGGGCCGCCGTCTGGCTGCGAGCCATTCACTTCACGTCCAGTGGTATCGCCGTTACCGTTAGGGAATGGAAGGCGAAGTTGTGGAGGCAGGCGAGTCGTCCCGCGAAGTCTCGCTCGCGTCGTACGTTCCTCGACTCGCCATCGAGTGGGACCTCGATGCGCCGAACGAAGACTGGCGCACGTTCGCCGGCACGCTCTGCTTCGTCGATATCTCCGGGTTTACGGCGCTTTCGGAGCGCCTTGCCGCTCGCGGACGCATTGGGTCGGAGGCGCTCACCGATATCCTAAGCGCTATCTTCGGCGAAATGCTCGCGCTCGCGTACGAACGCGATGGCATGCTTATCAAGTTCGGCGGTGACGCGCTGCTACTCCTGTTCACCGGCGACGACCATGCGCGCCAGGCATGCACAGGGGCGATGGAGATGCGCCGAGCGCTGCGTGACGCGACGAAGCGCACAACCTCCGCGGGCCGCTTGCGTCTTCGAATGTCGGTGGGGATAAGCTCTGGCGAATTCTTCGCCCTGCGCGTGGGCGAAGACCACCAGGAATTCGTCCTTTGCGGCCCTGCAGCCACTACGACAGTCCTCATGGAGCAGACGGCCGACGCCAACGAGGTAGTGGTGAGCGCGGAAACAGCGTCGCTGATACCCCCGAAGATGGTGGGCGAGCGCAAAGGCCCGGGATTCCTCTTGAAGGATCGGCGAATGGCTCTCGCCGCCCCCGGCCCAACGCACATGCGGCCTGTGCCCCTCGAACAGATCGTGGCATGGATTCCCTCGCAGCTGCGGCGGGGGTTGCTAGCAGGTGTGGAATCCGAGCACAAGAACGCCGCCATCGCCTTCCTGCGCGTGGAGGGCACCGACGACGTACTGGCGAACGAAGGGCCGGGAGTGCTCAGACGCCTGCTGGACCAGATCATGAGGGACGTCCAGGTGGCGACACGAGCCGAGGGGATCACCATCCTCGCCACCGACGCGGACACGAACGGGGTGAAGATCATCCTGACCAGCGGGGTGCCCGACGCTTTGGAGGACGAGGCCGGACGGGCCCTCCGCGCGGTGCGCCGCATTCTCGATAGCAACCCACCGTTGCCCGTGCGAGGCGGTGTGAACTTTGGCCACGTCTTCGCCGGGGACGTCGGCACCCGATTGCGCCGGACGTATACGGTGATGGGAGATGCGGTGAACCTCGCCGCCAGGCTTATGGCGGCAGCGTCTCCCGGCGAGGTCTACGTCAGCGCCGACGTGCTCGAGCGTTCGCGGACCGTGTTCGAAACGAGGGCCCTTGAGCCGCTCCGGCTCAAGGGGAAGGCGGCGCCGGTGCAGGCGTACAGCCTTGGGGCGGAAACCGGCCGCCGCCGCGACCTGGAGGCAAGCCAGTTGCCGTTTACCGGCCGCGAAGCCGAGCTCCGGACCCTTCAGTCCAGGCTGGACGAGGCTGGCGGTGGCAGCGGATCGGTCGTGGAGATTGGCGGCGAGGCTGGAGTCGGCAAGACCCGTCTCGTCGAAGAATTCCTCCGTCGGAACACCACGGCGGTCTTTCAGCTCGCCGGCGAACCGTATGGGGTCGCGGCTCCCTATCGCGCTTTGCGCGAGCCCCTTCGCCAGCTTCTAGGGATCGTGCCCGGAAGCGATGCCGGCCCCCACCAACTCGTGTCTGGGATCGCGCGACTCGCGCCAGACCTGGTCCCGCTCGCACCGCTGGTCGCGGCCGTCGTTGATCTCCCCATGGCCGAGACCGAGGCCACGGAAGCGATCGAGCCGAGGTTCCGGCGCGAGCTCGCGGCGCGCACGGTGGTGCGGCTCGTGGGTGCGGAATACGCTGGACGAACAGTAGTAATCGTCGAAGACTGGCACTGGGTCGACCCCGCAAGCGCGTACGTCGTGGAACGGCTGGCAGCCGAGGCGCGTGACCATCCGTGGCTGCTGGTACTGCTGACGCGCACCCAGAGCGAGCAGCTGCCTACGTGGATTGACGATCGGGTCGTGCTGGGCCCTCTTTCTGAGCGGGAGGCCCATGCCCTCGTCCTCGCGGCCACCGAGGCCGCCCCGTTACGGCCTCATGAGGTGCGGGCCCTTGTGGAGCGCGGCGATGGGCGCCCGTTGTTCCTTGAAGCGCTCCTGCAATCGCTGCGCTCGCGTTCGGAGACGCTGCCCGGGACGCTCGAAGAAGTCCTGAATGCCGAGATCGATGCCCTTTCGCCGGCGGCAAGGCGATACCTCCGGTTCGCCTCTGTGCTTGGGAACAGCTTTGCGGAGGAGCTGGCCGCCGATGTGTTCCCGGAAGAGTGCGCTGCGATCGACGAGGAAGTTCGGCGGGAGCTGGACCGGCACCTTGTGGACGAGGGGAGGTCGCGGCGGCACTTTCGGCAAGCCGTTGTGAGGGATGTCGCCTACGAGAGCCTCCCGTACCGCCGCCGCCGGGCACTCCATGCCCGGGCGGGAGAGGCCATCGAACGCGGTGCCGGCGAGGATGTGGGGCCGGCCCTTGCCCAGCTGGCGCTCCATTTCGGGCTCGCCAGGGATCACGCGAAGTGCTGGCATTATGCGGGCCGGGCCGGGAAGCGGGCACGGGCCAGCTACGCCAACGTCGAAGCAGCAGCGCATCTCGAGCGCGCACTTGCGGCGGCGCGGTATCTCAAGGGCATCTCACCGCAGGAGCTCATCGATCTGCGGATAGAGCTGGCGGAAGTGCGAGAGGCCGCAGGCCTCTTCGGGGAAGCGGCAGAGGCGCTTGAGGGAGCGAGCGTCCTGCCGATGGGAGTCGCTTCGCACGCGGAGCTCCTGCGCTGGAAGGCCCGGATGCATGAACGCCAGGGGAATTACCGCGCGGCACTGCAGTGCATCGGCCGGGGATTGCGCCTGGTCGAACCGCCGCATGATCGTGAAGAGAGGGCGGCACGGGCGGCACTCCTTTCGCTAAGAGGCACCGTGCGGCAGGCGCAGGGGCGGCCCAGGCTGGCACTGAAGGCGGCAGCCCATGCGATCGAGGAGGCTCGGGAGGCGAACGAGCTGGAGGCGATGGCACGAGCCTGCATGACCCTGGACTGGGCGCACCAGCAACTGGGCCAACTCGATCGCGCCACCAATCTGCCCTCCGCCCTGGCGATTCTGGAAGAGAAGGGCCACCTGTCTCTGGTGGCCTCGGCCCATCTCAACCTTGGCGTACAGGCCTACTGGGCGGGTCGGTGGGATGACGCGGTGGCGAGCTATGTCCGGGGCGGCGAACTCTTCCGGCGGGCCGGCAACGAGGTGCGGGCCGGCATCGCCGCGATGAACATCGGCGAACTACTCGTGGGCCAGGGGCGATTGGACGAGGCCGAGCCCATGCTCATCGATGCCCGCCGCATTCACCTCGCCACGGGATTGCTTGACGCGGCCGGATTCGCAGAGCAATGCCTCGGCAGACTCTACGCCGCGCGACGGGTCTTCTCGCTGGCGAAGGAGATGCTGCAGCTCGCCGTTGATCGCTACTCCCGGCTCGCGGCGCCAGGGAGTGAGGCGGAGGCACGCCTTTACCTCGCGCAGACGTACTGTCTCAGCGGGATGACCGAAGAGGGCGCTGCCGAGCTAGAGCGGGCCGAGCAGGCCGCCAACCCGACGGATGGACCCCTTGCGGTGCTCCATTCACGCGTGCTGGCCCTGGTCCTGCGGGGACGAGGCGAAGTCTCCCGCGCCCGAGCGGTTATCGAGCACGGCCTCGGTCTCGCGCGCAACGCGCATCTCCTCTACGAGGAGGCCGAATTGCTCCTGCTCCTTATCGACTCTTTGGACGAAGAGGCCGATGGCAGCGGGGTGGCGGCGGCGTTCGCGGACATCGCTCGCCGACTCGGCCTGCCACGGCCACCGCTAGGGCGTCGCCTAGAAATCACCTATTCGTTTTCCGAATCTGACGCCGATTCCATCGGGTAGTTATTCGCAGACGGTTCCTAACGACCGGAGCGGAAGCCCCGGCCGTTAGCTCCTCGCCTGCCGGAGGGCGCAGGCGACCTCTTCCGCGTCCTTTCCGGCCGCAGCCGGCGCGTCACCGGTCGCTGTAGGGATCGTCGACGCCATAGAACTCTTCGGTCACCTGGATGAGCCCGGTTCCGACCAGACGGGACGACTGGGCAGTCAGACACCATCTCTCCGCGCCCGGCAG
>JAYUAG010000265.1:0-4607 GCA_043741475.1 Thermoflexaceae bacterium
CTTGGGCGTTTCGGGTCTTCGGCCAACACATTCGCCCGCGAGGCGAAAACAGGCGCCTGACGCCACGGTGGGCGTTGGCGGCGGACGTGGCCGTGGGGAAAGCCCGGCCCGGCGGGGGGCTGATGGTGGGGGTCGCGGAGGCAGCGGTGGTCGTCGCCGGAGCGGCTTAGAATCGAGACCGAACAGGAGAGTGCGATGTCAGTTGGATTGGTGAAGAACGGCGAGGCCACGCCCGTGGAGATGCTCCCCGGGATCGTGCGGCGGACGCTCAACGAGGGCGCCCATACGATGCTGTGCGAGCTCACGATGAGGGCCGGGAGCTCGGTGCCCTCGCACACGCACCCGCACGAACAGACGGGCTACCTCGCCTCGGGGCGCTTCCGCTTCCGCCTCGGCGACACCTGGCGGGAGATGACGGCAGGCGATAGCTGGTGCGTCCCCGGCGGCGTCGAGCACGAGGTGGAAGTGCTCGAAGACACGATCGCGATCGACGTCTTCAGTCCTCCGCGCGAGGAGTATCGCGACCCGGGCCGCCCGTAGCGGTGGTAGAATCGCATCATGGCCAATGAACCACCGCCCCCGATGGTCTACACCGATCCGGCCGACATCGCGCTGGCGGAGTTCGGCTATGACCCGCTTCGGGCTCGGGCATACAGCGCTCTCACCCCCACCCAGCGACTTACTGCTTTGCAGACGTTTACCAGGTGGGTGGCATATGTGCGGAAGGCCAACGCCATTGGCTGACGTCAATGAACTCCGGGCGATAGAAATGTGCGAGCTATTGCTGCGACATGGAGTCAGCTTCATCGTCATCGGAGGGGTCGCAGGGTCCCTGATTGGGTCGGAGTTGCAAACGTCGGACTTCGACCTCGTGCCCGCCAACATCGAAGCGAACCTTGACCGCCTCGCGCTCGCGCTCGTTGAAGTGCACGCCCGGCTGCGGCTCGGTGGGCCGCCGGACGTGATCCGCGATTTCGGGAGCGGCGAGTGGCTCCTCGGCGCGAAGACCTGGACGTTCTCCACCGACCTCGGTGACCTCGACGTGCTCTTCGAACCTGCGGGAGTACACGGCTTCGAGGACCTCGCGGAACGTGCGACGCCGATCGAGGCTGCGCCGGGCCTCGTTGTCCAGGTCGCGTCGCTTGACGACCTGATTGCGATGAAGGAAGCAGCGAACCGCGCGAAGGATCAGCTCGCGCTCCCCATCCTCCGCTGGCTGCGCGACCGCCGGCCGGACGAGCCCCGACCCTGACCGGCCGCGCCGAGGCGTCGCCAATGCTCGCCCATCGTCGATTGACTCCGTACCCTGAGCACTCATGGCCCTCCTCAATCGTTCGCGGATGAGCCCGCCCCGCGCTGGCATCGCGCCTGGGTCTCCACTACGGCTGGGTGATGGTGGGCGCGGTATTCGTCCTCGTCCTCGCCTCAGCCGGCGTGCGCTCGGCCCCGGGTCTGCTGATCAAACCGCTCGAGGCGGACTTCGGCTGGAGCCGCGGCGACATCTCGCTCCCCCTCGCGCTCTCACTGGTCACGCTCGGTCTCGCGGGCCCGGCTTCGGGCGCGCTGCTCAACCGCTTCGGGCTGCGCCGCATGGTGATCCTTTTCCTTGGCGTCGGCGCCGCCGGGGTGGCGCTGATGGCGACGATCCAGAGCATCGCCGGTATGTACGTTTACTGGGGCCTCTGCGTCGGCTTCGGCACGGGCGGGGTATCCACCGTGTTGAGTGCGGCTGTCGCCAACACCTGGTTCGAATCACGACGGGGGCTTGTGACGGGCATCCTCGGTGGGGCATCGAGCGCGGGGCAATTCGTGCTCCTCTTCCCCCTGATCGCCGCCGAAGACGCCTGGGGTTGGCGGCGAGCGATCGCCGGGATCGCACTCCTGCTCGCCGCCGTCGTGTTCCCTTTGTGTCTTGTGCTCCTGCGAAGCAAACCGGCGGACCTGGGGTTGGAACCGGTGGGGGCCACCGCCAGCTCCAAAGCGGCTGCCCTCGACCCGCGGCCAATCACGCCGCTGCGCGTGGCCGCGCGCGCCCCGGAGTTCTGGGTCCTGGCCGGCAGCTTCTTCATCTGTGGCTTCATCACGATTGGGCTCATAGGCTTCCACTTCATCCCCCACGCGAGCGAGCACGGCTTCAATCGCACCGAAGCCTCGGGGATCCTCACGCTCATGGGGGCGATGAACATCGTCGGCACGCTGGCGTCTGCTGGCTCACGGACCGCTATTCACCGCGGCGGCTGCTCGCCATCTACTACGTTCTGCGGGGTGCATCGCTGTTGGTACTCCCGCTCATCACTACATTGCCGCTGATGTCCCTGTTCGCGGTCGTGTTCGGGCTGGACTTCATTGCCACGGTGCCGCCGACGATCATGCTAACGGCCAACCGCTTCGGACGACGGTCAGTGCCCACGCTCTTCGGCTGGATCAGCTGTTCGCACATGATTGGCGGCGCCGTCGCGGCGCTCTTCGCCGGCGAGATTCACGACATCGCCGGCGACTACGCGATCCCAATCTATGTCTCAGGGCTGCTCGGGCTCGTGGCGGCGGGAATGGTCTTTGTCCCTTAAGGTGCGCGATTCGGCTGAGCCGCTTGTGCCCGCGGCGGCAGCGGGCCGCTAAGCTCTGTCCCTCAGGCGGGCTCAATCACTCCGGTCGTCCCGTAGCTCTGGCCCGCGGCCTCCAGGCGACGAGACTCCCTCGCAATGCTGTACACGGACAGGCCGATCATCAACGCCAGCGGGGGCCAGCTCAGGACGCGGCTCCAGACGAGGTACTGCCCGACGGAGAGCTCAAACAGAAGGTAGACGCGTAACAGACCGTGCCCGAGGTCGTAGATCGCCCAGGCGACGGAGAGCCAGCGAAACACGTTCGCGTTCGGTGGTACGCGCCCCGCCACGTCGGGGAAGAGTTCACGCGCGACGCCACCAATCAGCGGCTTGCCGATGGCGATGCTCCCCAGGTAAAGGGGGATGAAGAGGAAATCGGACACCGGTCCGGACGCAAGATAGGCCTTCTCGCTGTCCCAGATGATCCCCGCCGCCGCCGAAGCGCCGACGACCACGAACCCGAAGAGTGAGAGCGCCCCAATCAACCGGTGCTTGCGGTTTACCCATGACACAATGGCAAAGGCGATGAAGCCCAGAAGGATCGCCACCCACGATTCGGTCACGCGCCCGGCTCCATAGAACACGGCAACAGGCAGCAGGCTGAGCAGCAGGCGCGGATTCACGGTGACTCCACCTCCGCGCGGGAGATTTCGCGCAATCCTGCGGCGTGCATCTCCGCGAGCCACGCGTAACGGCCGGGGTTGCCCGTGATCCACTCCTCGGAGGCTGTGCCGGCAATGGCGCGTTTGACGACCGCCGGGGTGCCGGCCGCGAGCATCCCTGGCGGGATATGCGTCTCCGGAAGGACGACCGACCCCGCCGCGATGAGTGAACCGGCGCCGACGGACGCACCGTCGAGCACCTGGGCGCCGTTCGCGATCAGGGCGCGTTCGCCGATGGTGGCGCCGTGGATGACGGCATTGTGGGCGACCGACGCGTCGCGGCCGATGATCGCGGGCAGGTCGGCGCGCCCGTGGACGACCGCTCCATCCTGGACGTTCGCTCCCTCGCCGATCTCCGCGTAGGACGTGTCGCCGCGCACCACCGCGCCGTACCAGACCGACGCGCGGGCGCCAATGCGCACGTCGCCAACGATCGTCGCCGTGGGCGCGATGAACGCGGTCGGATGGATCACGGGCACCTTGTCGCCGACGGCGTAGATGGGCATCGCAGCTAGCGTAAAGGATCGCCGGTTGTGAACAGGTGAAGCGCGGCTCAGCGAGTCATGGCATTCCTGACACACCGGCTTCAGCAGCCCTCTGATAGGGTATGCCCGGAGGCTCGAATCCATGGAGACATTCGTGTTGCTTTTCGCCCACAACGCCTGGGCCAATCAGCGGGTCATCGACGGTTGCGCAAAAGCGCCACCGGGTTTTCTGGGCGACGCCGGCAACGGGTTCACAGCGGACACAATACTTCAGCGGCTCCAGCACCAGCTCGTGGTTGAGCGCGGTTTCCTCGACGCCGTGAATGGCGACGGGAAGATGCCTGAGGCGCCGATGGCGCTCGTTGCCCTCACGGGGTACTCGCGAGTGACGGCCGACGGTTACGCCGCGTTCTGCGCACGGCTCGACGAGGCGGCGATCCTGCGGAACTTCAATGTGCCCTGGTGGGGACGCGACTTCGCGGTCCGCGAGGGCCTGGTCCAGGCGCTCGGACACTCTGGCCAGCACCGCGCCGAAATCGCCTGGGAGCTGGCAAAGGCGGAGGTCGACACAGGCAACCTCGACTATATCGTCTGGACGGCGAGCGGCCGTCCCTCCCCGAACGACCCGTGGCCGCCCCCGGGTCAGTAGCGCGCGCGTCAGCGAGCGCTGGGATGGTTGACCCGAACACGGCCAGGAACACCTTCGCGCTCAGACGCCAACCAGCCGAAGGAAGCGCGCGATCGCCTCTACGGCCTCATCCCAGTTCTGCCGCTGCGTGCGCCCCGACGACGCTCGCGGCTTGAAGTCATGGTCGCCGTCGGGAATCCAGTGCAGTTCGATGCTCGACGTGAGG
>JAYUAG010000266.1:0-1860 GCA_043741475.1 Thermoflexaceae bacterium
ATCGCCGTCGAACCGGCGAAGTCGCCCGTTTTGAGTGGTGGCCGCGCGGGCATCCACCAGATCCAGGGCATCGGCGCGAGCTTCGTCCCCGGCGTCCTCGACCGCTCGATCTACCGCGAGGTGATCCGCATCGAGGACAAGGAGGCGCTCACCATGACGCGGCGCCTCGCCCGCGAAGAGGGTCTGCTGCTCGGCATCTCCGCCGCGGCGAACGTGATCGCCGCGAACAAGGTCGCCGGCCGCCTGGGCCCCGGCCGCACCGTCGTCACCATGCTTTGCGACACGGGGGAACGGTATCTCAGCGTGAATCTCTAGCACGTATCTTCCCCCGGCCATGGTCGCCCCGATGCGACCAGGCCGGGTCTTCAGTCCGAAGGAGGACACACTTGCCCATCAACGTCTACATCCCCACGCCGTTCCGGCATCTCGTCGGCAACCGCGCCAACGTCCGCGCCAAGGGCCACACCGTCAGCGAAGTGCTGCGCGACCTCGACGCCCAGTTCCCCGGCTTCAACGCCCAGTTGATGGACACCGCCGGGCATCTCGCGCCGCACATCAACATCTACGTGAACCAGGTGGGAATCGAGCACCTCCAGGGCGAGACCACGCCGATGAAGGACGGCGACGAACTCGCCGTCATCCCCGCGCTCGCCGGGGGCGCGCCGACCGTCCTCACGCCCGAGATGGTGGAGCGCTATAGCCGCCACCTGATCATGCCCCAGGTCGGGAGCGCCGGGCAGCGCAAGATCATCGAGGCCTCGGCGTTGATCATCGGCGCGGGCGGACTCGGCTCGCCTGTCGCGCTCTATCTCGCCCTCGCCGGCGTGGGCAAGATCGGCATCGTCGACTTCGACGTGGTCGACCGCTCCAACCTTCAGCGCCAGATCCTCCATGTCACCAGCAGCGTAGGCATGGCCAAGGTCGAATCCGCGAAGGCCACGCTCCTCGCGCACAACTCGAACATCGAAGTGGTCACGCACGAGGAGCCGATCAACAGCGACAACGCCTTCCGCATCATCGGCGACTACGACTACGTGATTAACGGCGCCGACAACTTCGCCACGCGTTACCTCGTGAACGACGCCTGCTACCTGCTGAAGAAGCCGCTAATCGACGGCTCAATCCTGATGTTCGATGGCCAGGCGACCACCTACATCCCCGGCAAGGGCTGCTACCGCTGCCTCTACCCGGCGCCACCGCCGCCCGGCATGGTGCCAAGCTGCGCCGAAGCCGGTGTGCTCGGCGCGATGTGCGCGACGATCGGCAGTATCCAGGCGACCGAGGTGCTCAAGCTCATCCTCGGCGCGGGCGAGCCGCTCGTGAACCGGCTGCTGCTCTACGACGCCCTCTCGCTCGAGTTCCGCATCGTCAAAGTGCGGCGCGACCCGGAGTGCCCGCTCTGCGGCGACAACCCCACCATCCACGAGTTGATCGACTACGAACAGTTCTGCGGCGCGCCCATCCCCCATGCGGCCGCGCCCTTCGGAGGCTGAACGATGACCCTGAAGACACCCACATCACCACACAGGACGCCAGACCGGCGGACTCCGCACCCCACACAGGAGAAAGCGACAACGATGAGCGATACCAACGTCCAGGTGCGGGTCACCTCCGTCCTCCAGAAGCTGACCGGCGGGCTGAAGCTGGTGCCCGCGACCGGCGCCACCGTGCGCGCCGTGATCGACGACGTCGACGCCCGTTACCCCGGCTTCAAGGGCCAGATGTACGCCGAAGACGGCAAGCTCCAGCGCTTCGTCAACATCTACCTGAACGACGAAGACATCCGCTACATGGGCGGCGCCGACGCCACCCTCAAGAGCGGCGACACCCTCGACATCCTCCCCGCCCTGGCGGGGGGCT
>JAYUAG010000267.1:0-4591 GCA_043741475.1 Thermoflexaceae bacterium
CCGCCTGCGCATGCCCCCTACTTCGCTCGAGGCAAGCCCACCAAGGCCCACCCCTTCAACCGTTTCCCAGCTTGCCGTGCAAAATAATGCCGCCCACCCACCACACACCCCGCCGCCGCGTGGCCCGAGCCGCCGTGCTATACTCCACCTCTACCGGGCGACTGGCGACACGCGGAGCACCGCGAGGGAGCCCGGCCACACTACCTATCGTTCCCGGCCGTACGCCTGGGCCGGGAGAGTGTCAACACACTCTCCTGGAGGCCTGCTTTGCGTGCTCTGCTCGGCGTCTATGACAAGACCGGGATCGTCGATTTCGCCCGCGGACTGACCGCTCTCGGCTGGGAGCTCGTCTCCACCGGGGGCACCTACGCCACCATCAGCGCCGCCGGGATCGCCGTGCGCAAGGTCGAGGAGATCACGGGCTCACCCGAGATGCTCGATGGCCGCGTGAAGACGCTCCACCCGGCGGTGCATGGCGGCATCCTCGCGCGCCGCGACCTCCCGGCGCACATGATGGCGCTCGAAGTGCACGGGATCGGCCCCATCGACCTCGTGTGTTGCAACCTCTACCCGTTCGTTGCGACCGTGACGAAGCCGCGTGGGGTCTCGTTCGAAGAGGGGATTGAGAACATCGACATCGGCGGGCCAACGATGCTCCGGGCGGCGGCGAAGAACCATCGTGACGTGATCGTGGTCGTGGACCCGCTCAACTATCCGGAGGTGCTGGCACACCTGAAGGACGACGGCGACGTACCGCCCGAGGGGCGCCGACACCTCGCCTGGAAGGCGTTCGCGCACACCGCCGCCTACGACAGCGCCGTCTCTGAGTGGCTCTGGCCGGCGGAGGACAGGCCCGGAGAGTTTCCCTTCCGCCTCACCGTGCCTATGGAGCGGCTGGCGGTAGAGGGGCAGTTGCTCACCCTTCGTTACGGCGAGAACCCCCACCAGCGCGGGGCCGTCTACCTGGACCGCTCGCTGGCGGAACACGGCCGCGGCGGCATCGCGACCGCGGTTCAGCATCACGGCAAGGAGATGTCCTACAACAACTACCTTGACGCGGACGCCGCCTGGAACGCGGTCAACGACTTCCCCGGCCCGACCTGCGTCGTCGTGAAGCACACCAACCCGTGCGGAGTCGCCACCCGCGATGACCTGCTCGATGCCTACCGGCTGGCCGTGCGAGGAGACGCCACAAGCGCCTTCGGCGGCATCGTCGCCTTCAACCGGCCCGTCGACGAAGCGCTCGCGCGCGAGCTGCGCGAGTTCCGCAGCCCCAACGACGGCGAGACGCGGATGTTCTACGAGATTGTGGTGGCGCCCGGCTATACGCCGGAGGGTCTTGCGCTCCTGAAGGGCAAGTCGAAGGATCTGCGCATCCTCGAAGCACAGCCGCGACTCCGGGGAGGGCGCATCTACCGCCAGATCGGCGGCGGCTGGCTCGTCCAGGACGCGGACGACCTTGGCCCGGACGAGATCGACTTCAAGGTCGTCACAGATACGCAGCCGGGGCCGGAGCAGCTCGCGGACCTGAAGTTCGCCTGGCGCTGCGTGAAGCACGTCAAAAGCAATGCGATCACGGTGGCGAAGGACGGCCGCCTGCTGGGCATGGGCAGCGGCCAGCCCAACCGCGTGAAGAGCGTGGAGATCGCGATGGAGAAGGCTGGCGCCGAGGTGCGGGGCTCGTCCCTGGCCAGCGACGCGTTCTTCCCCTTCGCCTGGGGCGACTCGATCGAGAAGGCCTGCCAGGCGGGCGTTGCCGCCATCGCCCACCCCGGCGGCTCCATCCGCGACCAGGACGGCATCGATTGCTGCAACAAGTATGGGGTCGCCATGGTGCTGACGGGGACGCGCCACTTCCGGCACTGAGGTGGTCGGTCGCGGTCGTCGCTACCAACGAACCACACAACTGCTAGTGTACTGTAACCGTAATGTCTAGTACAATTGTGGGGTGAAGAGTTCATCGGAAGTTCGGCTGACAACGGATGACCGCCAACGCTTGGCACAGCTGTTACGGAAGCCTGGGACGGCCAGGAAGCTCTGTTTGAGAGCCCAGATCCTGCTGGCTGCCGATCGCGGGATGGGGGTGCGAGAGTCAGCCCGGGAACTGCAGACAACGACCCCCACGGTGATGCTCTGGAAGGGACGCTATCTCGCAGGGGGCCTGATGGAGATAGTACGGGACGCTCCGAGGCCGGGGCGCCCGCGGCAGGTGAGCGCGGAAAAGGTCGCCCAAGTGGTGCAGCGGACGATCCGCGAGAAGCCTCCCGGAGCAACGCATTGGAGTACGCGGACGCTCGCACCAGTGGTGGGCTTGAGCCACACGCAGGTGCATCGCATCTGGCGGGCACACGGTCTCAAGCCCCACCGCCAGGAGACCTTCGAGGTCTCTACTGACATCGACTTCCTCGCCAAGCTGGAGGATGTCGTCGGACTCTACCTCGATCCGCCGGAGAAAGCGGTGGTTTTCAGCGTGGACGAGAAGAGCCAGATTCAAGCACTGGACCGGACCCAGCCCGGACTGCCATTCGAGAGTCCTCCAGATGGTGGTGTCGCGTCCACTCTGGAGCTCAGGCGCGCCCGGGTCGGTAACGCTGCTTACGTGAGCTGTGAGCGCCGCAACGCCATATTCGAGCCGCGCCCGTGAGCAAGGGGTTGCATCGACCTGGCGCGGCCTGGTGTTCGAAAGGCGGTCCTCGATAGCCCACGGCTCACCGGTAACCGCTCCCCGCTGGCGGCTCACCGCTCACCGCTCACGGCGGCTAAGATGCACGCCGGAGGATTGCCATGCCCTACCCGGACACGTTGACCAAAACCGAACTCCTCGCCGAGTTGCGAGAGAGCGGCGCGACCGCCGCCACGGGTCTCCGCACTACGGACCCGGCGAGCTTCGACACGGGACGTTACGAAAACGGCTGGAACGGCCGCGAGATCCTGGCGCACTTGGCCTCGATCGAGTGGACCTACCCGAGGTTGCTGGAGATCCCCGCCAGCGCCCCGCCGCCCGCTGCCAGCGGGAGCCCGCCCGCGGCCGAGGCTCGCGGCGGCATCGACGGCTACAACCAGCGCCAGGTGGCGAAGCGCTCTGCGGTGCCGGTCGCGGAACTGATCGAGGAGTTCGAACGCAACCGCGCCCGGACCATCGCCGCGGTCGAAGCCGCGCCGGATGACCTTCTTGCGCGTGAAGTGCGCTCCGCGGGTGGGCGCACCGGCAGCCTGCTCAAGGTGTTCTACGAAGTTGCGGTCGGTCATGTCCGCGGCCACACCGCGGACATCCTGGGCTGACGGCCACCGGGCGGCGGCTCCGGGCCGAGGGCCGCGCGTGGCCGTGGTAGAATGAGTCGGTGAACGCGACACTTGAACAAACCGTCGAACGGCTACGGCAGCTGCCTTCGGACGAGCAAGACCGGCTCGTCGCCCTGCTCGAAGAGGAACTGGCCCAGATCGAACGTGACCGTGCCTTCGACGAACTGCTCGCGAGCCGGCCGGACGTGCTGTTACAGATGGCCGCAGAGGTCCAGGCGGAGATAGATGCCGGGCTAACAGCGCCGCTGGACCTTGACGAACTTTGAAGTCGTCCAGGTCGCGAGCGTTCTTGGCGGCATACCGGCGACTGCCAGCAGATGAGCGTCGGCTGGCGCGGCTCGCGTACCAGCGCTTCATCGTGGATCCCTTCCACCCTGGTCTTCAGTTCAAGCGGGGTCTCTAGGGTCGCACCTATTTGGGCCGTTCGGGTGGGCCTCAACTACCGGGCGCTCGGCCTCCGCAGCGGCGACACAATCACGTGGTACTGGATCGGAAGCCACGCTGAGTACGACCAGCTCCTCCGTCACCGATAGTCCCGCCGTACTTCCAGCGCTCAGGGACCGGCTATCCCGAGGTCGCGGCAGATCTTGTGCACGAGGTACTCGTGGATCTCATTGTGCCGGGGGACCGCCGACCGTAGTCCGGTTTCCCGATTCTGCCACCACGAATGGCGCGCTCCTTCGCGCACCAATTCGCAGTCATGCTCCCGCAGATACGCCAGGAGATCGCGCCGGCTCACGCGGGGATGGGTACCTCTTCGAATTGTCCCAGCGCCATTGCGCGCGCGTCCGTCCGGTTCATCTCCAGTGCCTCATCGAGCGCCGACGCCAGGCTTTCGAGCAGTCCGTCCCGCGTTCGCTCCTGTGAGTTAACGCCCGGGATCTCCGCGACCCACCCGATCCACCAGTCGCCTCGCTGCTGGACAACGGCTGTAAACCCCTCGCGCATGCAACCTCCAGGGCGCAACGTCGGTGCGCCACGTCTCAGTTTACGCTCCCGCCGCGGACAGCTTGCAACGAGGCCTGGGAAGCGCCGCCGCCGACGGCCAATGACTAACGGCCAACGGCCTCCTTCGCCCGCGCGAACACTGCGTCGAACATCGGCTTGGTCAGTCTCCCCGTAAACGTGTTGTGCTGGCTTGGGTGGTACGAGCCAAGCAGTGTGCGGCCGCCCGGCAGCGGCGCTTCGCGGCCGTGACCGAAGGCGGGCCGCGGACGGACGTCGAACAATCGCGAGACCGCGTCCCAGGCGTACTTGCCCAGCGCGACGTAGACCAGCGTCTCGGTCA
>JAYUAG010000268.1:0-1854 GCA_043741475.1 Thermoflexaceae bacterium
CTCCGCGCCGCTGTCATCGGCCTCGGCTCGATGGGGGCGAACCACGCCCGAGTCCTCGGTGACATGGACGGCGTCGAACTAGCCGCCGTCGTCGATACCGACCCCGCACGCGTCGCGAAGGCCACGGGCGGCCGACCCATCCCCGGATTCCCCGACGCTGCCACCATGCTCCGCGAGACGAGGCCGGATTTCGTCTCGATCGTCGTCCCCACGGGGCTGCACGAAGAGGTCGCCCTCCAGGTGATCGAGGCGGGCTGCCACGCGCTCATCGAGAAGCCGATCGCGGCGACGCTCGAGGCGGGCCGGCGCATCGCCGATGCAGCGGCGGCGCGAGGCGTCACCATCTCCATCGGCCACATCGAGCGCTTTAACCCGGCCGTTCGCGAACTCAAGGCGCGTCTCGACGCTGGCCAGGGCGGGCGCGTGATCCAGGTGCACGCCCGCCGCGTCGGCCCGTTCCCTCACCGCATCCGTGACGTGGGCGTTATCCATGACCTTGCCCCACACGACATCGATATCATGCGCCACCTCCTCCGCGACGATGTCGAGCGCGTCTACGCCGAGGCCCGCCGCCACATCAACACCGGCAACGAAGACCTCTTCGCGGGCATGCTCCGCTTCCGCGGCGGCGCCCTCGGGCTGCTGGAAATCAACTGGCTCACGCCTACGAAGGAGCGCACGCTTTCGGTGCTGTGCGAGCGGGGCATGTTCGTCGCCGATTACGCCGCTCAGTCGCTCGCGTTCTACGAGAACTACGCCGCGCAGGCGCGCGAAGGCACGTTCGCGAGCGTCACCGAGGGGCCGATGACACGCTATCCCGTAGCGAACCGCGAGCCCCTGCGCGTCGAACTGGAAGCGTTCCGCGACGCGATTCGCGACGGTGGTCCTTCGCCGGTCAGCGCGGACGATGGCCTTGCCGCGCTCGAAGTGGTCGAGGCGCTCGTACGCTCTTCCGAAACGGACGCGCCGGTCTACCTTCCCCAGGCACCGGAAGCGCGATGAACGTCGCCGTCGTAGGCATCGGCCGCATCGGCCTCCCCGTCGCGACGAAGATCGCGAGCGGCGGACACACCGTCTTCGGCTGCGATATCGACGCCGGCCGTGTGGCGATGGTCAACCGCGGCGACAACCCCATTCCCGACGAGGCGGGCCTCGGTCAGCTGCTCAAGGAGGTGGTCTCGTCCGGCCGGTTGCGCGCCACCACCGACACTGCGTCCGCCGTGGCGCAGTGCGAGATTGTGCTCTTCGCCGTCGCCGTCGATGTCGACGCGAGTGGTCGTGCGGACCTGCGCTCGCTCTTCGCGGCCTGCGACGATGTCGCGCGCGGCCTGCAGCCGGGGACGCTCTGCATCTTCGATACCACCCTCCCGGTCGGCACGACCCGTCGAGAACTCGCGCCGCGCCTTACCCTCGGCGGCCTGCGCATCGGCGAGACCCTCTTCGTCGCGTTCAGCCCCGAGCGGCTCCTCATGGGCCGCGTGATCGAGGACCTGACGAAGTACCCGAAGGTTGTGGGCGGCCTCGAACCGGAGTCTGGCCGCCGCGCCGCCGCCTTCTTCCGGACGGTCTTCGGCGGCCAAGTTCACGAGATGGCGAGCGCCGAGTCGGCCGAACTCTCGAAGCTCGCTGAGGGCGCCTACCGCGACCTCAACATCGCGCTCGCGAACGAGCTGGCACAGGTCGCCGACGCTCACGGCGTCGACATCAACGAAGTAATCCGCGCCGCCAACAGCCAGCCTTACTCGCATATCCACACCCCCGGCACGGGCGTGGGCGGCCACTGCATCCCTGTGTATCCACAGTTCCTCATGCAGGGAGAAGGGCCGAGTTCGCTCTCCGCTCGCGGCCGCGCGG
>JAYUAG010000269.1:0-1853 GCA_043741475.1 Thermoflexaceae bacterium
GTGTTGCTCGCTGCGACGCTCATCGTCCGGGAGCCATCCGCTGGCGCTGCTGCGGGTCCTTTTCGCGCATATGCGCAGTTGGTCGCGCGGGACGAGTTCCCGCCGACCGCAACCCCGACATTAACGCCCTCGGCGCCCACGGCCACTTTAACCCCGGCAATGAGTCCAACTCCCACGATGACCGCAAGTCCCGCCGCTTTGGTTACCTTCGGGTCAGGAGTCAAGATCCTGGGCCGGGACATCCCGGCCCGAACGTACAGGACCCGAGCGCCCGCGAACGGGTGCTATTGGGAGCGCCTGAGTGGATTCGGAGGCACGCTCGCCGAGATAATCGCCAACGATTTCACTGACACGACCAGCATCGTTACGATCAGCCCGAGTGACGCGGGCTTCAACTCGCAACGATGTGCTACGTGGACCTCCGACCTGTCGCCGATCACAACCAGCCCGAGTGCGCCGTTCGACACCGGCACATATTTCGTTGGTTCGGATGTCGCTCCCGGTACCTGGCGGTCGAGTGGTGGCGGGTCCAGTTGCTACTGGCAGCGAATGCGCAGTTTCACGGGTGAACTCCGTGACATCATCGCGAACGACTTCTCCCAGACCAGCAGCACGGTGGTTACCATCTCCGCCTCGGATGCCGGATTCCAGGCCTCGACGGGTTGCGGGACGTGGACCAAGGTTTCCTGACCGGGCGCGGGCATCGATCCAAGCGCCCCACAGCGAGCGACTCCGGCGGCCACAGAGGGCCGCGCCTCCTTGAGCAATGATGCCGCTACGGCAAGGTGCCGGCTGACGCCGCCAATGCACGCTGCGCCGCCTCCAGTTCCGCCGTCTCCTCGCGCGTCGGCGAAAAGATCGCCGCGACCACGGCCGTCGCGAGCCGCTTGCCGCCGGCCGAGGTGAAGTGGACGCCATCGTCGGCGCGCAACACCTCAATGCTCCCGTCGCCGTCAGGGAGCGAAGCGGCGTAATTTCCCACGCCGTCTGAGGTGAGCGCCCATGTGTCCACAAACGTCACCCAGGGCCGCGCTTCAGCTTCTTCGCGAAAAATCGCATTCAGCGCCGGGATGACGGCCTGGAGTTCCGCGCGGCCAACGTTGGGCTGACCCACCCAGATGACCCGCCGGGTGGGGCCGTTCATCGAATCCATCATGTCAGCCACGAGTGACCGGTAACGCTCCAGACCACCGCCCTGGAGCGCATCGTTCGCGCCCACCATGAAGACAACCACGGTGGGCTGGAAGGCGGCCAGCTGACGGTCCGTGTAGGCGAACCAGTCGAAGAAGTCGCGCCGCACGAGCCCTGAGGAAATCTTGTATTCCGCCTCCGGTTGGACGGGGCTGCCACCCAGGGCGGCGACCATCTGCATCGTCCAGTAGGACATGTAGTAGGAGGTGGAGTCGCCGTTCGTCCAGAGTCGCACGTCAGCGGGTCCCGTCGGTCGCCAGGCGCGCGGTGCGCGTGCGGGCGCGGGTCCTGGGGCGGGCGGCGCGTGTGGGGACAAGGGAGATGCCGCGACCGGCGCCGGCGGCGCGACCTCGCTGGTGGCGGGAACGACGATAAGGGTTGGGTCCTGTGAGACGCCCGGCGGCGGCGATTCAGCGCCCGAGCCCCGGCCACCAACCGCGGCGACGGCGAGGCCCGCGCCGAGAAAAAGCGCACTCGAAGACACCAGAAGCATGCGCCGACGGGGCCGCGCGGTCGCCAGGCTCACAAAGAAGCTCCGCCGGCACACCCCCGCAGATGCGCCGTCTTCATCATCGGCGCAATCGTCATTCCGCTCTAGTGGCAGCCTCGGATACGATGCGGGACATCTCGTTTCAGGAGCACCCGATGGCGGCGCCTCTCGA
>JAYUAG010000270.1:0-1839 GCA_043741475.1 Thermoflexaceae bacterium
GTCGAGCATGTTGCCGATGACGCCGGGGTCTGCCGCTTCTCCCCATTCCAGCGAGTAGGAGACGACGTCCGCGCCATAAGTCTTGGCGATGCTCTTCAGGCGGTCACCGAACGACCCAATGGAGACGGAAAGCACTTTGTCGCCGGGGCTGAGCGTGTTCACGATGGCCACTTCGAGGCCGCCGGTACCAGAGGTGGTGAACGAAAGCACGTCACTGGAGCTTCCGAAGACCCAATTCAGGCCGTCGGTCACGCGGCGAATGACCTGGGCGAATTCTGGGCCGCGGTGGTTCATCATCTGGCCGGCGCTGGCCGCGAGGACCTCGTCCGGGCAGGGCGTTGGTCCGGGGATACGGAGGTTCAATAGAGGACTCCAGAGAGGGGTCGTTTCATGGTCAACGGTAATCCAAGCGGGGTCAACCGAACGAGCGCGACTGTCCCGAAGGGCCCTCTGGCGGCGATCGGACGCCTGCCCCACGCCGACATCTCGCGAACCGCTAAACTAGGGCGATGGACGACCCTCGCCGCAACCTGCCCTCTGTCGAGCGAATCCTGACGGAACTTCGCGGCGACGGGAGCAGTGGAGAGAGCAGTTTGATGAATGCGACGGAAGCCGTTCGCGCCGTTTTGGCGAGCGCGCGCGCGGCGGCCCCGGCGGGAAGCTCACTGCCCTCAGTCGGGGACCTGGCAGCCGAGGCGCGCGAGCGAATGACGCTCTTCACCCGGCCTCCCCTGCGGGCAGTGATCAACGCCACGGGCGTGCTTCTTCAGACGAACCTCGGCCGTGCCCCGCTCAGCGAACTTGCGATCGCGGCGATGAACGAGGTGGCCGCAGGCTACAGCAACCTTGAATATGACCTTCCGCAGGGGAGCCGGGGCAGCCGCCATTCGCACCTGCGCGGACTGCTGCGCCGAACCACAGGCGCCGAGGACGGCATCGTGGTGAACAACAACGCCGCCGCCATTTTGATGGCGCTACAGGTCTTCGCCGCCGGTCGAGAGGTGATCGTCTCGCGCGGCCAGGCGGTCGAGATCGGTGGAGGGTTTCGCATCCCGGATGTCCTCCGGCAGAGCGGAGCGATTCTGCGCGAGGTGGGGACGACGAACCGTACGTACGCGCGCGACTACGCCGAGGCCTGGGGCGCCGATTCGGCAGCGATCTTGCGGGTTCACTCCTCGAACTTCAAGATCGTGGGCTTCACCACGGAGCCGCGGCTAAGCGAACTGGCCGAGGTCGCGCGGCGGCACGGCGGGCTGCTCCTGGACGACATCGGCAGCGGCTGCCTGCTGGACACGGCGCGCTATGGGCTTGCGCATGAGCCGACTGTGCAGGAAAGCGTTACGGGCGGAGCCCACCTGACGATGTTCAGCGGGGACAAGCTACTCGGGGGGCCACAGTGCGGGATCATCGTGGGCCGGGTGGAACTCGTGGAGCGGCTGCGACAACACCCGCTCGCTCGCGCGCTGCGAGTGGACAAAATGACGATCGCGGCGTTGGGAGCGACGCTCCAGTCCTATGCGAATGGCAGTGAAGCCGCGGATATCCCTATCTGGCGGATGCTGAACAGCGACCTCGCGGTCCTGAAACGGCGCGCAAGGCGTTGGGCAGCGGTAGCGGGTGCGAGTGGTTCGGTGGTCCATGAGAGATCGATGGTTGGTGGCGGATCTCTGCCCGGGGAAGGGGTATCCACCTGGTGCGCGGCGCTGACCCTGGGCAAGCATCTAGACGCGGCGGCGGCGGCCCTGCGAACCGGTTCCCCAGCTATCGTCGCGCGAATCGCTGAAGGACGACTGCTGCTGGACCCGCGCACAGTGCGGCCGGAAGACGACAGAGCGGTGG
>JAYUAG010000271.1:0-22883 GCA_043741475.1 Thermoflexaceae bacterium
CTCCAATGTCTCGACTCCGCCGAGCCTACGGTAAGGCGCCCGCGGCGGCCGCCCTTCGCGCCGCCCGCCGCTCGAGCCTCCGCGCGATCTGCCACGAGATCGCCACGATCAGCCCGCCCAACGCCATGTCGATGAAGAAGTGGTTCGCGCTCGCGACGATCGCCCAGCTCATGATGGCACTCAGTGCCACCGCCACCGCTCGCAGCACCCAGCTGCGCGTGTTCACCCAGATCGAGGCGGAGGCCAGCGCGATCCAGCCGAAATGGAAGCTCGGGATGGCTGCGTACTCGTTCAGGATGAATGAGGGCTGCGCATAGCTAACAAACGTGTTCCCGCCGAATACTGTGTCCACGAACCCCAGGTTCACGCCGTTGTCCGCCAGCAGCCGCGGCGGCGCCGCCGGCACCAGGTAGTAGAACGCGATGCCGAACACCATCGAAATGAACATCGTGTTCCGCATGAAGATGAAGCGTTCGCGCCCGCGGAACCAGAGCCACAAGCCCACCGCTGCCAGCACCGGGAAGTGCATGTAGGCGTACACGAAGTTCGCGGTCTCCTGCACCCAGTGCCACTGGATCGAGGCCTGCTGGATCGTCGGCTCCCAGAAGGTGTGGGTCGATTGCTCGATCTCGATCAGCCGCTCGGTCACCTTGAGTGCGAGGTTCGTGTCCCAGCCCGCCTGTCCTCGAACCACGAAATAAACCGCGATGATGACGATCGTCACCAGCCAGTCGCGCAGGAAGAGCCGCGTGATTGGGCGGCGGATCGCCTCCCCAAACGCGGGCATCGTCTTCTTTAGCGGTACCTGGCGTACGGTCACGATCTGGCTCCCGTATCATTGTGAGGTATAGGCGCGGTGAATGTCATCCGCCCAATGGTGGATAGCCGGGATTCCCGCTCCCACCCCTCCTCCCTATGACCGCTTCCCCCCGGCTGATCGATTGCCTCAGCGGCCGAGGACGGGGCTCCCGCCGAGCAGCACCAGCTGGGGCGTGCGCAGCACCTCAGGCGTCGATCGTGGGTCAGCCCCGAAGAGCACAAGATCGGCCGCCGCCCACTCTTCGATCACGTCTTCGCCCAGGAACGCCCGCGCCCCCGTCGATGCCGACGCCAGGGCCGCCGGCGGGTCCAGCCCAAAGCGGATGAGCGCCTCCACTTCCAGGGCGACCGAACCGTGCGGCAGCGCGTCTGTGCCGGCCAGGATAGTGACGCCAAGCCGGGCGGCGATCGGTAGCAGGTAGCGCGCCGCTTCGAACCGGTCGTTGGCGAAGGCCCGTTGTGCAGCCTCGCCTTCCACCATCATCCTTGCCACGTTCTCCGTCATCGCTATCGTCGGCGTCCAGGCGATACCTCGCTCCACCATCTGGGCCAGCAACTCCTCGGTGAGCCCGTCTCCATGCTCCACGCTGTCGACGCCGGCCGCGACGGCGTTCGCCGCGCCGAGCGGGCCGGCCGCATGGACGGCCACCCGTGCACCCGCCGCATGGGCCGCTGCTACCGCCTCACCAAGCACTTCCGGCGAGTAATTCTGCGGGTGCACCAGCCTTTCCGCCGCGCCACCGAAGTCGGGCCAGTCCGCCACCACCTTCACCCATCGCGCGCCGGCCCGCGCTTGCGCGGTCGCCGCCTGCGCGAGGGCCGCCGGTTCGGTCCACTCGGCGAACGGCAGATACCGGCCTTCGGGCGCAAGGAATCGGCCCGCCGCCTGTACGCGCGGCAGCCCTTCGCGTCCCTGCCAGCGTATCGTGCTGCCGTCGGGCGAACCCGGATCGCGGACAGAGAGCGTGCCGCTCGCCAGGTGGGCGCGCAGGTTCTCCTCGATCAGGTCGTCCGTCCACGGCCTGTCCTGTCCCGTGAAGTCGAGCGCGAGATGGGCGTGGCAATCGACCATTCCCGGGAGCGCGAAGAGCCGCCCCGTCGCCAGTTCTTCGGCGCCATCCACCGGCGAGAAACGGAAACGGCCGTCGTCGATCCAGAGGTCTACGGGGCTTTCGCCGTATGGCAGCAGGGTGGCGCGAAGGTGGTAAGCGTTCATGGCGCGCCAGTTTACGCCCATGCGACGCGTCCCTGTCTACCAGCCTCGCGCTGCCATCAGCTCCTTTTCTGGCAACGAACTGACGCTGATCCCGCGCATCGCTGCGCCCAACCCACGGCTGACGCGCGCAAGCACTTCTGCATCCTGGTAGTGCGTGGTGGCTTCGACGATCGCCCGCGCGAAGGCGGCCGGGTTCTCCGACTTAAAGATGCCCGAACCGACGAACACCCCGTCCGCCCCGAGGCGCATCATCAAGGCGGCGTCGGCCGGGGTAGCGATGCCGCCGGCGGCGAAGTTCACGACCGGCAGCCGTCCCTCGCGTTTTACCGCCTGGACGAGGTGGAGGGGCGCACCCAGCTCCTTCGCCGCGGTGTAGAGCTCGTCGTCGAGCATGTTCTGGAGCCGCCGGATCTCGTCCTGCACGGTGCGCATATGGCGCACGGCTTCGACGATGTCGCCCGTCCCCGCTTCGCCCTTCGTCCGGATCATGGCTGCGCCCTCGCCGATGCGGCGCAGCGCCTCACCCAGGTTCCGGCAGCCACACACGAACGGCACGGTGTAGGCGTGCTTATCGACATGGTGCGTTTCGTCCGCGGGCGTCAGTACCTCGGACTCGTCGATGTAGTCGACGCCGAGCGCCTCCAACACGTCCGCCTCGACGAAGTGGCCGATGCGGCACTTCGCCATCACGGGGATGGTGACCGCGTCGATGATGCCCGCGATCATCTCCGGGTCGCTCATGCGCGCGACGCCGCCGTCCCGCCGGATGTCGGCCGGGACGCGTTCCAGCGCCATCACCGCGCAGGCGCCAGCCTCCTCCGCGATCCTCGCGTGTTCGGGCGTGACCACGTCCATGATCACGCCGCCCTTCAACATCTGCGCCAGGCCGACCTTCACGGCCCACGTGCCCGTCTGTGCCATCGTTGTCACTCCTCGTCCATCTGTACCCTGCATGGTAGAAGACCGGGCGGCCCATGCGGTAGTGGAAGGATCCAGCACTGGATTCGACGCTTTGGCCGTAACTGTGCGCGCCCGTATCCTCATTCGGTTACGCCCCGAAGGATTCGACGATCATGTCCTACGAACTCGACGCCCTGCTCGATACCACCCCTCGCGAAAACCTCCCCGATTTCGGCTCCGGCGATACCGTCCGCGTCCATGCACGCGTCATCGAAGGCGATAAAGAGCGCATTCAGGTCTTCGAAGGCGTCGTCATCCGCCGGCGCCGCAAGGGCCTCGTCTCCAACTTCACCGTGCGCAAGATCGCGAGCGGGGTCGGCGTCGAGCGCACCTTCCCGGAGAACAGCCCCCGAGTCGAGAAGATCGAGGTGATGCGCCACGGCAAAGTCCGCCGCAAGAACCTCTATTACCTCCGCGGCCTCACGGGCAAAGCGGCCCGGATCAAAGAGCGCCGCTTCGTTTAGCGGACGCTTCTGGCCGGATTCACACAAAGACACGAAGGACACAAAGATCTTGCAAAGACACTCTTTGCGGTCTTCGTGTCTTTGTGTGAACCTGCTCGGCCTGCCGCGATCGGCGCGTCGCCCGTCTGACGACTAACTCAAAGACACGAAGAACACGAAGGCTCGTCAAAGGGAATCTTTGCGGGCTTCGTGTCTTTGTGTGAACTCACCACGAGTTTGGACAATCCATACTCACGCTTCAAGGCGTCGCCGAGTGCCCAGCACGACTCTAGACCGCCGACGACGTTCCCCCGTCGATATTCAGGGCCACGCCGGTGATGTAGCTCGCCGCATCGGACAACAGGAACACTATCGCGTTAGCTGCTTCCTCTGCTTCGCCCACACGCCCCAGGGGCACCGCCTTTCCCATTGCGGCGTAGCCCTCATCGACCGCTCCGCCGCCACGCGCAAGCGCAAACCGCCCAATCTGCCGGCTCTTGATAAGCCCGATGCAGACGGCGTTGACGCGAATGTTCGATGCCGCGAGGTCTTTTGACATCCCCTTGGTGAGCGCGATTCCAGCCGCCCTGCTCACGCTGGTGGGCATGGACCCGGGCGCGGCATGCTTCCCCGAGATCGCGGTGAGATTGACGATCGCGCCGCCGCCGGCCTCGCGCATCATCGGCGCCACGAGCCGGGAGGTCCGTACCGCGGCCATCAACTTGAGGTCGATGTCGGTCGACCATGCTTCATCACTCACGGACTCGAACGGGTTGGCGGCGTGTGTCCCCGCATTGTTCACCAGCAACGTCACGGGGCCGAACTCGCGGGTCGCGCGCGAGACGACCGCCTCGATGTCGGCCGCCTTCGACACGTCCGCGGCCACCGTGAAGATGTCCCGGCCGGTAGCGGCCTTCACGTCCGCCGCGGCCGCATCGAGCCCATCCTGGCCGCGCGCGCAGATCACGACGTTCGCGCCCTCCGCAGCGAGTAACCGGGCCGTCGCCCGGCCAATACCCTCGCTGCCGCCGGTCACGAGGGCTACCTTTCCCCTCAGTCCAAGTTCCACAGGATTTCCTCCGTTATCTTCGTTGAACGACGGCCCGGGGATGCGTCCCGGCGGCCGTTACGGCGTAACGCCACTCTCGTCTACTGTCCTGGAGGGCGGCCGCGGATCCCGACCCCTCCATCGCAGTTGTGTACGGACCCGGTCACCGTCAACGAGTTCGCCCTCGAGGCGAGCAGGACGTAGTGGCCGGTGTAGTCCTCCGGCGCGATCGCCCGCCGCAACGGCGAGAACTCCTCCATCATCCGGTCGACCGGCATGCTGCCCCAGGACCTGTCCGCAAGGCCCAACGACCGTGGCCCGCGCAAGTCGGTCGGCATGCCGCCGGGCGCCACGCCGTTGACCCGGACATCGGGGGCGAGCTCGTAGGCGAGTTGCTTCACGAGTCCCATCACGGCGTGCTTGGAAGCGACGTAAAGCGGTCCGCCGCCCCCGGGCCAGAATCCCGCATTGGAAACCGTGAAGATCATGCTCCCCTTCGTCTCCCTCAGTTGGGCGAGCACCGCCTTCGCGCCGAGCAGGTAGCCCATGACGTTGAGGTGAAATATCTCGTCAAACGCCTCGGGGAGGACGTCGGTTGGCAAGGACTCGAGAGAGCGGCTGAAGTCCCACAGCCCGGCATTCCCCACGAAGACATCGAGGCGTCCGAAGGCCGCAACGGTGTCGGCAACGGCGCGTTCGTTATCGACGAACTTCGTCGCGTCGCCGACTGTCACGGCCACGCCGGCGCCCAACTCGTCACGCAGGCGCTGCGCCTTGTCAGGGTTGATCTCCAGCACGCCAACCTGTGCCCCCTCGGCCAGGAAGCGTTCGACGATCGCCCTGCCGAGGCCGGAACCAGCGCCGGTCACAAGCACGACCGTGTCGTCCAACCATCCCATAACAGTGCTGCTCCCTAAAAGAAGTTGCTCAGGTTCCGCGAGAGGAGGACCGTCTGCTCCAGGAAGATCGTCCGCTTCGCGATCTGGAAAGAACCACGCTCGCGGCGAAGCACGTCCCGCCGGGACCCGATCCAGGAGGTCTCCTCGCTCTTCAGACGGGTTCGATAGAGGTGGAAGTTCGATTCGACGCAAAGCTCGGCGCCGTTGTCTTCGACCACCCGGACATTCGTGATCAGGTGCCTGGTCCGCGACGGTGGGTCTTCAGACCACGATTTGCCGGTGAGGAGTTTGTTCACGCGGCTCGCGAGTTGCGCCTTCGTGTCATCGAAGAACGCCATCTCTCCCGGCTGCGTGAACTCTTTGTCCATCTCGCGTTGCATGCGCGTCCGGCGCAGGGGCATGAAGTAGAAGGCGTCCTCGGTGAAGAGGTCCAACCAATCCTGGTAGCGGTGGGCGTCGAGAAGCGCCGCTTCGTCATAGAAGAACTTCTCTACTTCGAACTGACGAACCATCTCTGCGATGCGCCCTTCAGCGACGGTCGCTGGTGCGGCGGTCGTCATTGCTTCCCTCCTGCTGGACTGCCCTAAATGCAGTCTCCTGGCGTAGTGGCGTTCCGCAGTTCGGCCCAGTCCGAGCCCTTGATCCACTGTGCCCAGGCGCGGTATGTCCAGAGTTGGGCGTGCTCGTTCGTGGTGGTTTCGATCCTCGCCAGGCCGTGTTCTTTGATGATCTGGCCGCGGCCGAGGCCCATGTTGAGCACACTCGGGATCCTTCTGCTGGCCAGTCCGTAGGTCTGCATGGTGCTCTGGGACCAGTTCTCGCCGTCGTCCTGTTCAAGCACTCCAGAGGGCCCGAAGATGCGATTCGCGCGGGATACGGACATGCGGCGCGATTCCTCGGGCGCGTTTCGATCGACGAACGTAAACCACCAGATCTCCGTCTCGCTCGGGCCGCGCGGTATTCGCAAGGAGACCTGGTTCGAGGTGGTGACCCACGTAGTCGGGAAGATACTCGGATGGCCAGCTACCCTGACACCCACCGGCCCGAGGACATCCTGCACACGAGGGTCATCGCGCCATGTCCTGTTGGTTTCGGGGTTCCCCATCGATGACGCCGACGGGCCGCCAATCCCGTGGCCGAACTCGCCGAGGATGACCATCTGGTCGAAGGGCTTTCCGCTAATGTTGCCCACGGGCATGGCCAGGTCCGCCCCGCTCTCCATTCGCACGCCAGTCATGTCGAGTGAGCCTTCCGTCTGTGAATCGGCCGTCGGTGGCGGCGGTCCCCCGAGTGCGCCGGATTGGAACGCCGAGATATGCGTGACCTGGGGGTGGTACCAGTCAAACAGGTTGTCTAGCGCGAACTTCCAGTTGCAATCGATGATGAACTTCTGGACCCCCGGTACCGCCTCCATCTCACCGCGCTCCGCGATCAGGTCGAGCCCGAGCCGCCCGGTCGCGCCGAGATAGTCCTCCAGCGGTGGCGCGGAGGCGTCGTGCGTGGCGAAGATGAAGCCTTTGTAACTGCCGATCTGGGCGACTTCCGCCAGACCGGTCTTCGACTTATCGAACTCAGGGCCATAGAAGTCCCGGTAGCCGGGGACTCCCGTCAGCTTTCCGTCGATCCCGTATGACCAGCCATGGTAGGTGCAGAGAAAACCCTTGGCATTGCCCTCTTCCGCCCGGCACACCGCGTTGCCACGATGCACGCACGTGTTCAGCAGCCCCTTGATGCCGCCGTCCTTCTGGCGCACCACCAGGACGTTGTCGCGGCCCATGACCGATTCGAAGAAGTCGCCTTGCTGCCTGATCTGGGATTCGTGGCAAAGGAACAACCAGGCGCGGCCGAAGATGTGTTTCATCTCCAGCTCGAAGATCTCCGGGTCGCTGTATACCCGCCGGTCGACGTGGCCCCGCTCGGCCTGGACCAGTCCGTCGATGTTGTAGCTCAAAGTCATGGCGGGATCTCCTGTTTCGGTGCGATCGGTGCACCACTTGCCAGTGGGCGTTTAGGGTCGTCGCCGCTGGCGGCGTGTGGCCCCCGGTGTTCGTTGTGTCGTACGGCGCAACCGGCCAGCAGTCTGGAAGGATAGTGCCATTGCCGCTCACGATGGAGAACCTCTCCCGGAAGATCAAGCCACCCCGGTCGCCGCCATAGTGAACTTCGTTTAGTGAGCGCCGACCAGGATTCACACAAAGATGATCACAAATCTTGTGATCTTTGTGTCTTGGTGTGAACTGGCCAGGAGTCCGGATTCGTTTGCCATACCTGAACGATCGGCGTAGCCTAACCCTCACGTACACGGAAGGGTGGCCGTTTCTTTGTCCCCTACGGCTTCCATCGTTCAGCCCCTCGGCGAGTCACTCGACCGCCGCTCCAAATGGCTGCTGCTGATTTCGCTGCAGATGGCGATGTTTGTGAGCGCCCTGAACCAGTCGCTCGTCTCGACGGCCACGCCGCGAATCCTCGCGGACCTCGGCGGCTTCTCCCTGTTGAGCTGGGTGTTCACGGTCTACATGGTCGCTTCGACGGTAGTCGTCCTGCCCATCGGCCGCCTCTCGGACATGTTCGGGCGGCGAAACTTCATCGTCGCCGGAATCCTTATCTTCGTGGTTGGGTCGCTTGGCTGCGGCGTCGCCCAGTCCATGCCTCAGCTGATCGGCGCGCGCGCCCTCCAGGGGATCGGCGGGGGCTTCATCTTCGCCTGCGTCTTCGCCACCCTTGGCGACATCTTTCCGCCCGCCGAGCGCGGCAAGTACATCGGCCTTTTTACAGGCACCTTTGCGATGGCGAGCATCCTGGGGCCAACCATCGGTGGCCTGCTCACGGACAACGTCGGCTGGCGCTGGTGCTTCTTCGTCAACGTCCCCGTCGCCGCCATCGCCGCGACCTTCATCTGGAGGAACCTTCCCAGCAAGCGAAAGGCCGGCGCTCTCTCCGACATCGACTTCGTCGGCTCGCTGCTGCTCGCGGGCGCGACCATCTGCCTTCTGCTCGCCCTTGCCTGGGCGCAGAAGGAGTACGGCTGGGGGAGCACGACCACCCTCGGCATGTTCGCCGGGGCGGCCGCGCTCACGGCACTCTTCGTGGTCCAGGAGCGCCACCACGCCCAGCCGATTTTCCCGCTCGGCCTCTTCCGCAACCGCGAGTTCGTGCTGGCGAACCTGATCGCCATGCTCCTCGGGGGCGCCGGCTTCGGCGCGATCCAGTATCTACCGACGTTCGTGCAGGTTTCATTGCGGGCTTCGGCCACCGCCAGCGGCCTCGTCACCACGCCCCAGTCCCTGGGGCTCCTGGCGACCTCGATCATTGGCGGCCAGATCCTCTCGCGCACGGGACGCTACCGTTTCCAGATCCTCGCCGGTTCCGTGCTCATCCTCGCCGCCACCGGGCTGCTATCGACGCTCGATGTGGACACGTCCAAGTGGCGCATCAGCGCCGTCATGGTGCTCTACGGCCTCGGCTCCGGGCTCGTCATGCCCACCATGTCCGTGATCATCCAGAACGCCGTCTCCCACGCCTTCCTCGGAGTCGCCACCAGTTCGCGTCAGTTCTTTATGCAGATCGGCCAGGTGCTTGGCGTGGCCATCTTCGGTGTGATCCTGGCCAACTCGTACGCTTCGTCCTTCCACAAGAACGTTCCTGCGGCGACCGAGGCCGCCATCCCGGCGGCGGTCTTCCGGGAGTTCGACGACCCCACCCTGCCGCTGGAGCGACGCAAGTTCGCTACCGTTTCGGCGGAAGTGCTTGCCCTCGACAACGGCCGGGAACTCCTCGATTCCGCGCTCGCTGCCCAGCGCGAGGGCGTGGCCACGGCGATCCGCCACATCTTCCTCGGCTCCGTTGGCATCGGCGCCCTCAGCCTCGTGCTTGTGCTCCTCATGAAAGAACTCCCACTCCGGCGCACATTTGGCCCGGCGCGCGAGCGCGACGCGGCGCCAGCGGCTGGAGCGCCTGCCGTAGTCCCGGTCGAAAGCACGAGTCTCGCGAGCCCCGGGCCGTCAGGTTAGGCCGCCGTCGCTATCCGGCCGTGGCCGCGCGGAAGGTCTCGATCTGGGGGATGGGCGTCGGGTCGATTCCGCGCGCCAGCGCTACGTAGCAGGAGACGTAATCCCCCCAGGCTGTCGCCTGCAGGAGCTCGTCCAGCAGCGATTCACCCCGGATCTTGATGCAGTGCTGGGGCGCGCCGGATTCGCCGAAGAGGCGCTGCACCACTTCGAACTTGCGGGCCATGGCGGCATCGTCGCTCGCCGATTCCAGGGTCACGAGCGTCACCGCGCGGGCCGTCCGGAGGATCGGGTCGAGCCCCACGACGAGGTTATGGCCCGCCTCAGGCAACGAATCCGCAGCGGCAAGGAGCTTGCCGTTCTCCGCCAGCTGGTTCTTGAAGCGGAACGCGGCGGGGGCAAGGTGTCCGGCCGCGACCACCCAGGGGAACCGGCCCACGAGCGCACTCGCGATACGCTTGGCGCCGTTCTCTTCCAACGCCACGGCCGGCCCGAGCTGCGCCTCAACCAACTCCGCGTGCGAGCGGGCGGCCGACGCCACCTCTTTGTCGCGGACGGCACAGAGCCCGAGCGCATTGCCGATGCGCAGGAGTGGCGCAAGGGTGTGCACGGTCGTGGCGCGCGGTGGAGCGTCATAGGCGATCGGGATCACGGCCGACCGATGCTGGGCGGCGATCTCGGCCAGGCGTCCGCCGCGTGTGATGGCGACGAGTCCGGCGCCCCGGCCGGCCGCGTCCGTGGCTGCCGCCAGCGTTTCCTCGGTATTGCCGCTGTACGAACAGGCGACCACGAGCGTCTCGGGGCCCACCCAATGCGGGAGCAAAGGCCCGCGCACGACTTCGACCGGCACCGGCGACGTGGCCCGGCAGATGGCGGCGAAGTAATCAGCAGCCGTCGCGGAGCCACCGATCCCCGCGACCACGAGCTGTCGCGGCGGTGCCCCGATTCCCTCGGCAGCGTGGCTCGCCGCCGCCCAGGCCGTCATGAGTTCGTCGCCAACACGGGCGATGTGGCCGAACATCCCGCTTTCGTCCACCGCCAGGGCAGCGGCGCTATCGAGGTCCACCATGGCCCGAGTCTCGCCGTCACCGCCGCTCCGGACAATCGCCGGGGCGTTCAAGCGACCCCGGCCAGCGCCTTCCCCGCCTCCAGCAGCGGCCGCACGAGGGCCTGCTCCGTCACCTCGGTGTAGATGCGGAGAAGCGGCTCGGTCCCTGAGAGGCGGAACAGCAACCATCCCTCTGGTACGAAGAATCGCCAGCCATCCACCCGATCAGCAGAGATCACGGGCCGGCCGGCGATTTCCGAGGGCGCCATGGCGTCGAGGGTCGCCTTCACGGCGGCGTTCGAACCCGGCTCAAGCTCGAAGTCGAGCCGTTCGTAGAAGTGCGGGCCTGTGATCGCGAAGACGTCCTCCAACAGCGCAGACGGCCGCTTTCCCGTCCGGGCTATGGCGTCGAGGAGAAAGAGGCCCGCGAGGATGCCGTCGCGCTCCGGCAGGTGACCGCGGAAGCCGTAGCCGCCGCTCTCTTCGCCGCCGATGAGCGCGTCTTCGCTCATCATCAGCGGGCCGATGTGCTTGAAGCCGACGGGCGTCTCGAAAAGCGGCACGCCATAGTGTTTCGCCAGGATCGCCGCCATGTTCGAAGTCGTTACGGACTTCACCACGGGGCCGCGCAGGCCGCGGGTACCGAGCAGGTAGTGCACCAGCAGTCCGAACGTCCGCAGCTGGTCGACATAGACGCCGTGTTCATCGACAACCCCGAGGCGGTCCGCGTCGCCGTCGTTGGCGATGCCGATGTCGAAGCCGCCGCCAGCGAGTAGCGCCATAAACCCGCCCAGATTCGACTCGATCGGTTCGGGCGCGCGCAGGCCGGGGAAGGCGGGGTTGCGTTCTCTGTGGATCTCCGTCACCCGCGTGGCGCCGCCTTCAAGCAGCCGCGAAAAAAGCCCCATGCCAGCGCCGTACATTGGGTCGACCGCGACGTGCAGGCCTGCCTTCTTGATGCCCTCCAGGTCAACCTGCTTCGCCAGGCCGGCAAGATAACCCGTCAACGGGTCGAAGGCGGTGATCGCGGCCGTGCCCACCGGCGCGAGCTTCACGCGGTCGCCCGCCAGGATTGCGGGCACCCGGCGCTCGATGTCCGCGACAATTTCGGGGCTCGCACTGCCGCCGTAGTGGGGCTTCACCTTGATCCCGTTCCAGCGTGCCGGGTTGTGGCTGCTGGTGACGACGACGCCTCCACAGGCGTTGGATTCGATGATCCGGTAGCTCAGCGCCGGCGTCGGCGCGGGGCGGTCGCCGAGTTCGACGTGGAAGCCATTGCCCGCGAGCACGCGCGCCACGACGGCTGCGAACTCGTCCGACAGGAAGCGCGTGTCGTAGCCGACGACAACGTGGCGGTCGCGGCCATACGTCGCCGAAAAGTGGTCTGCGACGGCCTGAGCGCAGGCGCGCACGTTTTCGAACGTGAATTCTTCGCCGATGATCGCGCGCCAGCCATCCGTGCCGAAGTGCACGGGGTTCGCCAGTTCATCCGCCATAGGTCTCTCCTGGTTCGAGGGTTGTACCCGGCGGCACTACCGAGCCCGCAGGCACGATCGCGCCGCTCCCGAGCGTCGCTCCCTGCACCACCGCGCCGGCGCCGATCTGGCAGCCGTCGGCGATGATGCTGTCGGCCACGCGCGCGCCCTTCGCCAGCACGACTCGCTCCCAGAGGATGCTGCGCTCCACCCCCACGCCTTCTTCGAGCGAGCAGTCCTCGCCGACTGAGGACTGTACGACGACCGCGGAGGGAGCGACGCGCGCTGTGCTGGCGATGGCATTACCGTCCCTGGCAGTCAGTTGGCAGTTCAGGCCGAGGTAACGCGCGGGCGTACCGATGTCCGCCCAAATGCCTTCGAAGCGATGGCCGAGCACCGTCCGGCGGCGGGCGACGAGCGAGGGGAAGAGGGTCTCTTCCACGCGCACAGCGCCGGGTGGAATCTCATTCACGAGGCCTGGTTCGAAGAGCCAGAGACCGGCGTTCACGAGGTTGCTCTGGGCTGAGCCCGGGGGCGGTTTCTCTTCGAAGCCGATCACCTCACCCGTCTCATCGATGACGGCGACACCGTACATCGATGGGTCGAGCACGGGGAACAGCGCGAGCGTCAGGTCCGCCCGCCGCGCAATGTGCGCCTCGAGCGCAGGGGCGAAGGGGAAGTCCAGGAAGACATCGCCGTTCAACACGGCGAAGCGGCCCTCAACGCGTGCTTCGTGGACGGCGTAGCGGATCGCCCCGCCGGACTCGAGCCGCTCCCGTTCCTCGACGACCTCGACGCGCAGCCGTCCTGGCCGCCCCGCCCGGTAGGCGTCGGCAAGGTCCTCGTTCTGCTGGCCGATCGCGAGCACGGCCCGCTCGAAACCTGAACGCTCCAGCCAGGCGAAGAGGTACTCGATCGCCGGCCGGTTGCAGACCGGGACCAGGCTCTTGTGGCGTGTGGCCGTGAGCGGCCGCAAGCGTGTGCCCTGGCCACCGACGAGGACGATTGCATCCATAGGCTTCGTATTCTGTGGCTAACGGCCCGCGGCTGCTCTCAGGGCACTCGCGCGGCTCGTGTCTTCCCAGGGTGCGTCGATATCGAGCCGGCCAAAATGGCCATAGCTGGCCGTTGGTTTGTAGATCGGCCGGCGCAGGTTCAGGTCCGTAATGATCGCGCCCGGCCGCAGGTCGAACACCTTTCGCACGGCCGCGAGGATTGTCGAGTCCAGCACAACGCCTGTGCCGAAGGTCTCGATCCCGATCGAGGTCGGCTCGGCCACGCCAATCGCATAGGAGAGCAAGAATTCGCAGCGCCGTGCGAGCCCCGCCTCGACGATCGTCTTGGCCACCCAGCGCGCCGCGTAGGCGCCTGAGCGGTCCACCTTCGTCGGGTCTTTGCCGCTGAATGCGCCGCCACCGTGGCGGGCAATTCCACCGTAGGTGTCGACAATGATCTTGCGCCCGGTCAGTCCGGCGTCGCCGCGTGGCCCGCCCACGACGAAGCGGCCAGAAGGGTTTACGAGGATCTTGGTCTTATCGTCGATGAAGCGGTCGTCCACGACGGCGCGCATGACGTGCTCGCGTACGTCCGTGTGGATCGTCTCGTCGTCGACATCCGGATGGTGCTGGGTGGAAATGACGAGCGCCTCGGCCCGGATTGGGCGCCAATCTTCGTCGTATTCGATCGTGACCTGGGATTTGCCGTCCGGGCGCAGCCAGGGCAGAAGGCCGCTCTTGCGCGCCGTCGCGAGCTGACGGGTGAGCTTGTGGGCGAGCGAGATCGTGAGGGGCATCTTCTCCGGCGTCTCGTCACAGGCGAAGCCGATCATCATTCCCTGGTCGCCGGCGCCACGGTCGAGTTCGTCCAGGCTCGCGCCACCCCTGCGCACTTCGAGCGCCTTGTCGACGGCCTCTTTGATGTCCGGGGACTGTTCGCTGATTGCCGTGATGACGCCGCAGGTGGCGGCGTCGAAGCCGATGTCTGAGGAGGTGTAGCCGATGTCGCGGATGGTCTGCCGCACGATCCCGGGAATATCGACGTAGGCCGTGGTCGTGATCTCGCCCGTCACCAGTACAAGGCCGTTCGTGACCGCCGATTCGCAGGCTACCCGCGCCATCTTGTCCTGCTTGAATATCTCGTCCAGCACCCCGTCCGAGATCTGGTCGCAGACCTTGTCGGGGTGCCCCTCGGTCACCGATTCCGAGGTCAAAAGCCGCCGTTCGCCCATCGCCGTCCACCTTTCGCCGCGGCGGGCGAGCGCCCGCCGGGTGTAGAAATCGAGGGCTGGCGTGGACGGTTAGGCCCAGCGCTGCCCCTCTCGGGAGAGGGGCGTCCTTGGAAGGACGCCTTTTGTTGCGCGCGGGTGCGCGCCGCGTCGTCTTGGCACCTTGGAGGCATAACCAGGTTGCCGGGCGCGCGAGGCGCCCTCTTAACGCTGTCTGCAGTCTATCGGTTCCGGATCGAAGACACCACGAGCGGGCGGACGCCGAACCATCCGGTAGCCGCGGCCCGCCGTGGCCGCGGAACGACGAAGGATGCCAGGCGCCGGCGTGTGCTCGGACTCCCCGCCCCGGACGACTTGCGCTCATTGCGTGAGGGCGCCCACTTCCCGTCCGTCCCCGCCTGCGCCACGATGGACGGCAATGAGCCGCTTCGATGCCATCGTCGTAGGCGCCGGGCCCGCTGGAAGCACCGCCGCGCGCGAACTCGCCGCCTCCGGCGCGCGCGTCCTCGTCGTCGACCGCGCGCAGTTCCCGCGCTACAAAGCCTGCGGCGGCGGCATCCCCCTGCGCACGGAGCGCCTGCTTCCCTTCCCTCTCGACGCCGTGATCGAAGACTCAGTCCACCGCCTCGAGGTGACCTACGAGGGCCGCTCGCGCTTCGTCCGTGACAGTGGGCTGCCGTTCGCCCACATGGTCATGCGCGACCGTTTCGACGCGCTCCTCCTCGAACAGGCGCGCAAGGCCGGGGCGGAGTTCCGGGCCGGGACGATCGTCCGCCGCGCGGAGACCGCCGGCCCGGTGGCGATCGAGGCCGAGGACGGCTTCCGCGCCAAAGCGGACTACCTCGTCTGTGCCGACGGCGCCCATTCGCCTGCCGGCAAGATGGCGGGGCTCGGGGCCGGGCTCGCCGAGTGCGCCGCCTGGGAAGTGGAGGTCAAGACCGGCGCGCACCCCCACCGCTTTGCAGCCACCTCGCTCATCGAACTTGGCTACCGCCCGTGGGGCTACGCATGGCTCTTCCCGAAGGCGGAGGTGCTGAGCTTCGGCATCGTCGTCCCGCCCGGCCAGGCGGCGCGCATGAAGCAGCAGGTCGCTGCCTTCATCGACCGCCTCGGCTGGGCTGGCGCGGAGGTGGAGATGGCGCGCGGGCACAAAGTCCGCTTCCGCCGCGGCCACGAATCGATAGCAGGCGAACGTGCGCTCCTCGCGGGAGACGCGGCCGGCCTGGCGGACGAGTTCACCGAAGAGGGTATCTTCTACGCGATCCAGTCTGGCCGCATCGCCGCTCGCTCAGTCCTGCGGGCGCTCTCAGGTGTTGCCCCGCTCACCCGATACGAAGTGGACATCGACGCCGAGGTGATGCCTGAATTGCGCGCGGCGCGGCTCGTCGCCTACATGTTCTACGGCATGCTCCGGCGCGCCCCACGCCCCTGGATGTTCGCCGGCGGGCACATCCCATGGCTGTGGGACGCGTTCTTCGCCATCCAGCGCGGCGAATCGACCTACGCCCGCGAGGTGGCGCGCAGCGGCCCACTCGCCGCCATCGCGCGCCGCCGGCTGCGGCCATGACGGATTCGCCCGGCGAGCCCCGTGCGCCCGCCCCCATCGCGGCGACGCTGGACGCGCTCGGGCGGCTCTACGGCGAACCCGTCGCCATCCCCCACCTCGACCCCGTGGCCGAGCTCATTCTCACAGTCCTCTCCCAGAACACGGCCGACACGAACAGCGGCCGGGCTTTCGTCCAGCTCCTCCGCAGGTATCCGTCGTGGGAAGCGGTGGCCGCCGCGCCGCCGGAGGAGGTCGTCGCCACGATCCAGTGTGGCGGCCTCGCACCCCAAAAGGCGCCGCGCATCCAGGCGATCCTTCGCGCCATCGCCTCGCGCTCGCCCGCCGGCGACCTCGAGTTCCTGCGCGTCGTGCCTCTCGCGGAAGCGCGCGGCTGGCTGCGCTCCCTCCCCGGAGTGGGGCCAAAGACGGCCGCCTGCGTGCTGCTCTTTGCGCTTGGCCTCCCCGCGCTACCGGTCGATACCCACGTCGAACGCGTGGCCAAACGGCTCGGCTGGATCGAGCCCCGCCTCACGGCTGACCAGTCGCACACCGCCCTCGAAGCGGTCGTCGAGCCCGGCTTGTACTACCGCCTCCACATGCTCCTGATCAAGCACGGCCGCCGCACCTGCGCCGCCCGCAAGCCCGCGTGTGACCGCTGCCCGGTCGCGGCATGTCCCTCGCGCCTCCCCATCGCCAGCGCCGCGACGGGCGAATCCGCACCGCGAGCGTGAACGAGCGCCTGTGCCCCTCACCCTGCCCGGCGATCATGGCTCCAGAATTCGGAACTCGAACCCACGTCGTTGGCTAAGGGCTAAGTACCGCTCAGCAGAAAACCGTACCGGAATTCATCCGCGATCCACTCCCCCTCGCCCACCGCAGTGGGAGAGGGGAGTGGGGGTGAGGGCGGGATCCCGTGATTCCCACTCCTGGGGTATTGCAGATACCCCTCTCTGCGGAACCGTACTACGGGCTAAGAACCTCGGACTGATCGTCCCCTGTTCTGCCCGCGATCAGGCCCCCGACGATCCCGGCCACTGCCAGGAACAATCCCAGGCACGTCAGCACCAGGTAGTTCAGCTGGAACACCGAGACGCCGTCCTTTAACACCCGGTTCACGTCGCCGCTGAATGGGTCCCCGCCCCAGAGCTGGTCCACGATCAGGGTCGCGAGGCCCGTCACGAGGATATCGCCCGCCAGCGCGGCCACCAGCACGACGATGCCCAGCGTGCGCAGCCGGGTGAAGCCATCGTTCTTCAGTACGACGCCGAGCGCCGCCAGCGCTGTCAGCCCGGTGAGGACGACCGCCGCCACGGACGCACGGGTGTGGTTCGCATCGGAAACGCGGCCAACGAACCAGCGCAGCACGCCTTCCCGCGAAAACAGTGAGATCGATTGCTTGCCGTTGACGTTGAAGGCATCCGCGCCCTGCACGTAGATGATCCCTGAGGCGCGGTGAAGGATGAGGCGCGCCAATTCCGGGTCGCTCGACGCCCTGATTTCGTCGCTGCTGAGGAAGGCCTCGACCGAGTAGCCCGGCACGGTGTGCAGCTGGTCCGGGTTGCTGGCCGCCGCCTTCGCCAGCGGCTCGCGGTTCTCCGTCACCACGCGGTCGATGTCCGTCAGGCTGGCGAGCCCGTTTTCGATCAGCCGCCGCCCCACCTCCTCCGACGTGACCTGGCGTACGCTCACCGCGAACACGAGCAAGAAAGCGAAAATCCCCAGCAACACGGAGTAGGGCGTGCTGGCGCTGTCCCGGTGCGGGGCCTCCCGCCGCAGCCGCTCCGCCCTCGTAGGCCGGTCGGAAGCTGCCATCTACCGCAGCCGCACGACGATCGTCCCCGCGATCCGGTCGTGAAGCGTCCGGCGCCGCGCGTCGAAGGCCGCCCAGAGAATCCCGAGCACGATGATGAACAGAGCGATACCTACGGCCCCGGCCGCATACGCCGAATCGTCCCGGAACGCGTAGGCGGCGATCGCGCCTACCGCGAAGAGCAGGACATACGCCAGCAACCCCACAACGCGCGCCGCCGCCCCGAGCACGCCAAGCGGCCGCCCGTCCGCGCGGATCACCATGAGTTGCATCACCGCCATGCCGATCGTCTGGCCTTTCCATCCGTAGGACACGAAGAAATAGAGCAACACTGCCGGCACGATCGCTCCCACCGACCCCCAGAAAATGTTGATCGACGCGGTCGAAGGCGTGGCCCGTTCAAAATCCGACGAGATCAGCACGATCACGGATCCGGCCGTCACCAGTAGTGCCGCGATGATCACGAGCACCAGGAGATCCAGCGTCGCCGCCACGACCCGCGATTCGAACGAGGCATACGTCACACGAATTGCGCGGGGCGCGGGCCGCATTGCGCCGCGGGCCGTGGTGGTTGCCGTCGCTGCCATTGCCGTCATTGTAGGCGCGACCGCCCAATACGATACGAAGGGGGTGCGGTTCACGGTTTTGCATGGAACCCAGACGGCTGCACGGTCAGTCCGAACCGCGACGCTCACGGAGCGGGTTGTGCCACCGGCGGCCGGGGAGGCGGTCGATCCCGTCGCCGGGCATGGTCACCACAACCCGCTTGCTAACGCGCGCGGTTCGGAATCTGCAGGTTCCAGGGCAACAGCTGAGGAGGAAGGGGGCAGTCGTACCCCGCCTGCAAAACCGTGAACCTCACCGATACGAAGGAGCGCACGGCGTTAACGAAGCGTTTTCCATCGCACGGCCTATGCTGGATCGATGCGCATTCCCCGGCCTATCCCGCCCGCGCCGGACGTCCTCTCTGAGCCGTGGCAACCCAACCTCTGGGCGATCGTGTTGATGTGCGCCGCCATGGCCGGGTTGCTCGGCGGCCTCCTCGTCGCCCTCTTCTTCGACCGGGGGCCGCTCGACCGATACGAGTACCACCTCTGGCGCTGGGAGGCGGACACACTGGCTTCGAACATGTTCGCGCGTCTTGGCATCGGGCCGGACCCGGACGCCGCCTCTGGAGACGAGGCGATCCGCAACTACTTCCGGCTCACAAGCCAGGTCCGCGCCGCCCAGGATGCCGACCCGATCGACCTCGCCGCCGTCGACGCCCTGAACAACGAACGTTCCATCTACGAAAGCGACGTCGAACGCTATGTCGAAGGGCTCATCAGCGACGCCGTCGCGGCCGCCGGGCTGGAGCGCTCGCTACCCTTGTTCGGCGCCGTCAAAATCGTCTGGCCGCCCGTCGATTTCAAGCTCACGACACCGCCGAGGCTGCTCATCCGGTCTCCGCGCGACCATATCCAGCGCGCCGGAGATACCCTGCTCACGCCCGGCCTTACGCTGCGCGAAATCGAGAACATCGAGCGCAAGACGGACACCGCGAAGACCGTCTCGATCGTCGTGCCCATCGGGGGCCTCGCGGCCTACCCGGCGATCGTCTCCGCCGATCGTTCGTTCGATGGCTGGCTCGACACGACCGCCCACGAGTGGGTCCACCACTACCTCGCCTTCTACCCGTTGGGCGAACAGTGGGGCAATGGCGGCGACGCCGAGACCCTGAACGAGACCACGGCGAACATCGCCGGCCGCGCCATCGCCGACCTGATCCGTGAACGTCACCCGATCGATCTGAGGCCGGGCGAGGACGGCGGCGGGCCTCCGCAGAGCTGCGCCGAAGAACGCCGTATCGACTTCGGCAAAGAGATGCGTGGCCTCCGGCTTGATGTGGACCGCCTTTTCGCAGAGGGCAAGGTCGCCGAGGCGGAAAAGACGATGGAGGAGAAACGCCTGTTCTTCGAACAGCACTGCATCTTCATCCGTAAGCTCAACCAGGCATACTTCGCGTTTTACGGGACCTATGCCGATGGCCCCGCCTCCTCCAACCCGATCGGCCCCAAAATCGAGCGCGTATGGGAACTCACAGGCGATGTCGGCGCCTTCCTTCGCGTCATGCGCGAAATCCGCAACCCGGCGGACCTCGACCGCTCGCTCGCCGCCCTCGAAGGCACGCGCAGGCCATGAGCACACCAGGAGTCGCGGCCCTCCGTGGCCGCTGGGATCCCTCGTCGCGGGGCGATCCAATCTCGCGTCCCGGATCAAGCGCCCGTCCGTGGCCACAGCGGGCCGCGGCTACCTGGCCGGGACACTCCTACAGCTCGATCACCCCATCCACATACAAGATCCCCAGCGCCGAGAGCACCGTCCCCGTGATCGCCGCCCGAGAACTCCCACCCGCCGCCGCCAGCTCGCCGGCTACTGCATCGACGGTTCGCGACCCGTCGCACAGGCCGCAGAGCCGCTCGACGAAGGCGCTGACCGCCGTCCCTTCCGGCCGAGACGCACTTAGCAATACCGTGCCCCAGCAAAACTCGCCCTCCGCTAGCACCGGCTTGCGTTCAAAGCGGACACCCGCCGCCACACGAGGCGCGGACCCCAGCAGGGCCGACCCTCCCGGCCCAGGGGCCTGCATCGCCGCTTCGAAGGCGGCGCGCCGCTCCCGTCGTTCCGCCGTCAGCTCCTCCACGCCATGGACCAGCGCTTCGGGCACATCTCCTCGCTCCAGCACTACCCGCTCGTACCCCCTGGGCGGTTGGCCCGCCACTGCCCGGATGAAGGCGCCGCGGGGCGAAAGCGTCTCATCCTCGCCGAGGATGCGGCGCGCCTCCCAGAAGTACGAATCCACCGTCCGGTTGGTCGAATAGAAGAGCCGCGCCAGCTGCCGGAAAAGGTTGTACTGGCTGTAGTAGAGCTCCTCGAACACCGGCGCCGCCGCCGCTGCGAGTTCACGATCCTTGAGCGTCGTGGTAACGAACGCCGCCGTCAACACCCCGGCCGACAGCGCGAGGTGCACCCCCGTCGAAAACAACGGGTCGATGAAGCAGGCGGCGTCGCCCGCCAGCGCCCAGCCGTCCCCCGCCACCTGCGCCGAGGTGTAAGACCAGTCGCGGATCACCGTCGGCCCCGCGACGAGCGTCGCCGTCGCCAGCATGCGTGAGGCGTTCGCCGCCTCGGCGATCTGCGCACGGAAGTACGCGTCGAGGCCCAGTTCGCGGATGCCTTCGCTGCCGTGGCGATGGTCGACCACTGACCCGACGGACATCTGGCCGTTGTGCAGCGGGATCAGCCAGAACCAGCCGTGCTCGTACGACTCGATGAAGATGTTCGTCTCGTCCGGCGGCGGGAGCCGTTCGCAGCCCTCGAAGTAGCCGTAGACAGCGAGGTTCTGGAACTGCTCGTCCGGCTTCCGTAGTCCAAGCGCCCGGCCGATCAGCCCGGCCTGGCCGCTCGCATCGACCACGAAGCGCGCGGTAGCGCGGTGCTCCTTGCCCTCGACTTCCGCCACGCGCACGGCCATCTGCTCCTGGCCGTTGAGCTCGACTTCAAGCACGCGCGTCCCCTGTCGCACGTCAACGCCGTTGCTCGCACTGTTCTCCAGCAGGATCTGGTCGAACTGGGGCCGCCACACCTGGTAGGCGTGAGGGTGGCTCTTGTTCGTCTCGCGGAAGTACCAGCTCCAGGGCTCGGCGCCGTTGCCCCAGACCATGGTCGCGCCCCACTTCTTGAGGAAGCCCGCCGCTTCGATGGCAGGCATGACGCCCAGCGCTTCCAATACGGGCAGGCTCGCCGGCAGCAGCGATTCGCCGATGTGTTCGCGGGGGAAGTGTTCGCGTTCGAAGAGGAGGACCCGCCAGCCCTCGCGCGCGAGCATCGTCGCCGCCGTCGAGCCAGCGGGCCCGCCGCCTATCACGATGATGTCCGCGTCGAACGCCATGAACGGAGAGCTTACCGCGTCAACCGTCAGCAACGCAGCGCCGCGACGAGATTCGAGTCAGCTGGCTTTTCCGCGAGTTCGCCGGGCACGCCGCAACTGGCTTCGCTGTCCCGCGAAAATCCCCGGTGGTCGCCTTTCAGCCAGCTGCCGTGCGGCGCGGACCACCAGTGCTGCCGGGACGCAACAGCCCGGCCCGCACCAGCAACTCGTGCCCCACCTTCACAAGGAAGAGCGGCACGAGCATCGCCATCCAGCCGCCGATGACGAACGCCGCGAAGAACATCGCGCCGAACGCCAGCAAGCGGTGGGTGTCTGCCTCGACCGCCAGGAGCAAGCTCCCCGGACGACCCCATGAGAAGAGCGATGGCTCTGTCATGTCCACCATCCTACGCCCTTCAACAGCGCCTGTCAGGATCGATCTGGTAACGAATTCGTGGAGCAATGGGCATTGTGGATTGGGGGCGGTGGCCGGCGGGCGCCACGCGCGTTGCCGCCGCCGGGCCCACTTGGTACGCTCAGTCTTCGTCCGCGTGGCAGGGTAGCTCAGCTGGTCAGAGCGCACGACTCATAATCGTGAGGTCGGGAGTTCAAGTCTCCCCCCTGCTACCACTCGTCAGTCTACAGTCCGCTCCCCTCGCTCCCCTCGCTCCCCTCGCTCCGCCACGACCTCGACGCGCGATACTGTCACCGTGACTGGCCCGCTGGCCGGGGAGGAAGGCGTGCGTCCATGAGCGACCGATGGAAACGATTGTCGCCCCGTCTCGCGCGAGCCCCCGTGTCGCTTGGCCGGGGCGACCTCCTGGCGTTCGGCGTCGTGGTAGCCGCCGTCGCAGCGCTGCTGACACTGACGGACCTCAAGACGGAAGGCACGGCGGACTACCGGGACCCGGGGTGGGACCGGCATCTCTACGTGCTGATGGCGCGGACGAACCCTCTCGACTTCCACGTCGCCCCGTTTTGCTGGCGCGTGCTCGTACCGGCGCTCGCCTGGGCCAGCCCGTTGCCGTTGCAGGTAACCTTCCTCACGGTCGCTGTCGTTGTTGCGACGGCTATGGCGATGGTGCTCTATTGGCTCTTTCGGGCGTCGGGCTTTGCGCGGACCCTATCGCTGACCGGTGTGCTCTTGTTCTTTTCGTTGGGGTGGGCAACCCGCTATCAGCTCGCGGATTTCTGGCTTCCCGACGCGACGGCGTTCCTCGCGGTGGCGCTGGCGTTGTTACTCGCGGCGAAGCGACGGCCAGCCCTGTTCGCGGCGACGCTTCTCGCCGGCGTACTGGCGAAGGAGAGCGTGATCTTCGCCGCGCCGCTGTACTACACGCTGAATACTGGGCGGCTGGCCGACCTTCGCCTGGCCTTGAAGACGGTCGGCCTCGCGCTGCCCGCCCTCGCCGCGCTCCTGTTGTTGCGGCTGACGATCCCGGCCTGGAACAACGATGCCGCATACATCGCCACGCTGC